>JAPUGI010000252.1 GCA_027292925.1 Gammaproteobacteria bacterium | reverse complement strand
GGCTTGGCTGGCTGATCATATTCAAACGCTATAACGACTATTCCTATGCCTACTCATTCCCGACCAGCAGCCCTGGCTTGGCCTGCTCAGGGCCTCCATGCGATGTTAAATTTTCGATTTCCACCGTTACCATCATAGCGCCGCGCGGCGAATTTCTATCTGGTTGCACGAATACGCTCCAGAACCTCGCGTCCAGTATTGATGTGTTTTCCGATGCCGGCGGCACGCATTTTCCGCTCCAGTCCCAGGTATTCACTACCTGCCTCTAGCTCCGCCGCGGCATCGAGGCAATCAAGTATGTATTGCAACCTGTTGCCTGTGTCATAAAAGTGTCCCTCCAAACGGCGTATCGCATCCTTCAATCGAACCACCTGTGCTGAAAACGAGACGTTCGATTTTTCCTGCAGCATGACTCTCGATTGCATAGCAGCAATTTTCTCAGCGATTTCCTGAGCCAGAGATTCGTCACCAATATTCAACGCATCTTTTACATACCCCTCAAATTCTGAGATGCGCTCTCTGAGATCATTCACATCCCGTCTGGCTCGCGTCTCACTCACCATCAAAGCAATCAAGTCTCGCCTTGCCTCGTCAAGGCGAACGCGGGCGGATGTGTTTGAAAACTCTAAATACAGGTTCATAAAAGATTCCGATAAAACGATATGTGGAAATTGATACCTCATGTCAGAGCTTATGACTTCGACATAATATGTCAAGCACATTTTTCTCCATTTGGGGATGCAGCCTTTATGGCAGCAGCGCAGATGATAATGCAGCAGGTGTTCTCCAATCGAGTGTCGTCAGCCTTGAAGAAGACATCGTTAATCGCTCTATCATCAAAGCCTGTTTTTTCCTCGAACATTTGATCAATGTAATCATGGAGGATCGAGTGGTAGGGACGCATAGGGAACATTTCTGCCGGAACCTCGTCGCCATCACTTGCTACTAAAATGAGAAAATCAGCAAAATATGTGATGGGTAAGTGAAATCGACGTTCGAGAGAATAATGTTGGGCACCTGATGCTCCTCTTCACATTTGAAAAGTTCAGCTGAAAAATCAGGATTAGTTCCGCATTGGTCCCACTCGAATGAACGTCGTGGCAGTTTACCATCTGTGTTACCAACCAACTACCAGGTTAGCGTTACAACTTGTGGACTCGCACCGGTAGTTCAGTAATACCCCGCACAAAACTTGAGCGTAATCGCGTTGGTTTGCCGACAACTTCGACAAAGCTAAAGCGCTGCATGATCTCTTCCCAGAGAATTCTGAGTTGCATTTCTGCCAGTCGATTGCCCATGCAACGATGAATGCCAAATCCGAATGACAGATGGCGGCGTGCATTGGATCGATCAATAAGAAATTCATCGGCCCGGTCAATTTCCTCGTCGTCACGATTTCCCGAGATGTACCACATCAATAGCTGGTCACCAGCCTTGATCTTTTTACCTCGCAGCTCAAAATCTACGTTTGCGGTTCTCCGCATATAGGGCAGAGGTGTTTGCCAGCGAATGATCTCAGGCACCATGTTAGGGATTAACGAAACATCGTTACGGAGCTTGTCGTATTCTGCAGGATTATCGTTAAGCGCCAGCAGCCCACCACTGATTGAATTTCGAGTAGTGTCGTTGCCGCCTACAATAAGCAGTATCAGGTTGCCCAGGAATTCAAAGGGTTCCATGTCTTTGGTATCTTCGCCATGGGCCAACATGGAAATCAGGTCGGAGCCCGGCTCCCCGGCCGCCCGCTCATTCCAGAGTTTAGTAAAGTAAGCCAGGCACTCCAGGAGTTCGGCCCTTCGCTCTTCCTCCGTCTCCACGATGCCCGTACCTGGGGGTGATGTCGCGACATCGGACCACCGGGTAAGCTTTCGTCGATCTTCAAAGGGAAAGTCAAACAAGATTGCCAGCATTTGGGTAGTGAGTTCAATTGAGACAAGATCCACCCAGTTGAACGTTTCCTCCGTCGGTAAAGATTCCAATATGTTGATCACGCGCTCGCGAATGGTACTTTCCATTTTCGCGAGGTTCGGTGGCGCGACCACACCACTAACGGTTGCCCTTTGCAGATCGTGCTTCGGTGGGTCCATGGCGATGAACATCGATAGATTGAGATCTTCGGGGTTGGGCTCCAGATCTACCTGCGGTCCAATGGCGATTCCGTGACCGGAAGAAAACATCTCGTGGTGTGTATCAACAAACATGATGTCTTCGAACTTGGTGATCGACCAGTAACGGCCGATCGTAGGCAATTCATTGAAATGGACCGGGTCTTCATCCCGCAGGCGTTTGAAATGTCGTTCATGGATGTCGTTTTGAAACAATCTGCCATCGATCATGTTGATTTCTTCAATGGGCACTGAATAGGGATCTTCGATCATCGGTGGCGGGTCGTCCGACAAGAACGGGCTCATAAAGCTCTCCCGTCTTTCACCTGGTTTCAGTTGTTCACTCACATCATTGTCCTCGTGGTTGGCATGCACTATGCGACTGTTAAGTTAGCACAATCCAGCCCAGGTAAGGTATCTCAAGCCGCTAGCCGACAAACGACCGCTCATGAGCCTATTCAGAATTTCTGTATTTGACCGGATACCCTTTTCTCTACGGCTGCGGACGGCATCCCAGAACTTTGGGAATATAACACCGATACTAACCAGTTCCTGATGGTTAGTTACACTACGCTCTCACCCGAGAACAGAAAGGTCGTGGTGGTCACCAACTGGATCGGGGAAATAAGAGATGAGATATCTCTGAATAGCCTGGATACCCCTTAAGCATTTCTGCCCCTTTTAGGCCGCTGCGTCAAGAATTCCCCAACGGCGCCAACCAAAGCAGACGTCTCCTCAGGAAGACCACCTAATGGCTCGCTAAGGTATTTTGTAATAATCATCGTGTTTGGTCGTATACCCGTATAGCGAACTGATACATTGTTGAAAAGGTGGAGTCGAATGCTAGCACTAACCCAACACCGGTACGGAAAGTTTGACGTGTTCCAGCTAGAACGTGTGGCGACTTCCACTCCTAAGGACAATGAAGTACGCATCAAGGTGCATGCCTCGGGGGTAAACGACTGGGAGTTGGGCCTGATGGAAGGCAAGCCGTACATTATTCGCATGTTTCTAGGACTGTTTCGACCCAGGCTTAATATTGTCGGCTGTGAGGTTTCAGGGGTCGTTGATATGACAGGTTAACAGGTCTCGACATTTAGACTCGGTGACAGAGTCTACGGCGATCTCAGCGAGCAAGGCTTCGGCTCTCACGCAGAATACGTGTGCGTGACAGAAGACGCGGTCAGTCGAATGCCCACCAATATCTCATTTGAACAGGCAGCGGCCATTCCCCACGCGGGTTTACTGATGCTACAGAGTCTGCACGATATTGGGGACCTTAGAGAAGGGCAATCGTTGCTGGTCAATGGTGCAGGTGGTGGTGTCGGTACTCTCGCATTGCAATATGCCAAACTCTTTAACGTACCGGTGACGGGCGTGGATAGTGCCATCAAGAAGGAATACATGGCGTC
>JAPUGI010000251.1 GCA_027292925.1 Gammaproteobacteria bacterium | reverse complement strand
ACAAGAGGATCGTAGCAATAAGGTCAAAAGATCTCACGCGTACTCACAGGGAGCGGCTCGTAGAGAGCGGTTTCTTACAAGAGGTTATGAAGGGATGGTATACCCCATCCAGCCCTGGAGACCGCCCAGGTGATAGCACATCATGGTACACCTCATTTTGGAACTTCTGCGCGGCCTATTTGGAGGAGCGATTTGGTAGTAATTGGTGTCTATATCCAGAGCAATCAATAAAGCTGCATATTGGTGACATGACTGTTCCGAATCAGTTACTCGTTAAATCTACCAAGGGCCGCAATAAGCCCACTGAACTGCTCCATGAAACATCTGTATTTGACACGCGCTTAGAACTTCCGGGAGAAGATGACCTTGAGGTGATAGAAGGTATCCGCGTACAAACGCTTTCTTCTTCACTAGTTTACTGTTCTCCCAACTTTTTTAGAGACAACTCGGTGCAAGCTCGTGCAGCTCTTTCTATGATTGCTGATGCATCTGAAGTCTTGACACATCTACTGGGCGAGGGAAAGAGTACTGTGGCTGGCCGTCTTGCAGGAGCTTTCAGAAATATTGGAAGAGACAAAATCGCAGAACAAATACTCAAGGCAATGCGAGCGGCAAAATACACAGTACGAGAGGTAGATCCCTTTGAGAGTGAACTGGCTATTGCATTTGGTCAGAGAGAGCTCTCACCCTACGTAAATCGAATTCGATTGATGTGGGAAAGCATGAGGGAAGCCGTGATGGACAACTTTCCTGAGCATTCGCAGAAAGTTGATGAAGTCGATGTCTACCTAAAACAGGTTGACGATATTTATGCGACAGACGCCTACCACTCTTTATCAATTGAAGGTTATCGGGTAACCCTCGAACTAATTGAGCGAGTTAGCTCAGGGGCATGGAATCAAGATGGCAATGTCGAAGATGCTGAATATAAGAACGCTTTAGCAGCACGAGGGTATTGGGAAGCGTTTCAGGAAGTTAAGCAAGCAGTTAGGGCCGTGTTGGAAGGCAGTAATTCTGGAGATGTCATTGGGGCGACTCACGGCGACTGGTATTTGGGCTTATTCGGACCTTGTGCAGAGGTGGGGTTATTGGCTACAGCGGATTTAGCCGGATACCGTAATGGGCCTGTTTATATTCGCCGATCAATGCATGTTCCACCGAGCAGAGAGGCTGTTAGAGATATGATGCCAACTTTGTTTGAGTTAATACGAGAAGAAGAAAACGCTGCCGTTCGTGTTGTTCTAGGCCATTTCATCTTCGTTTATATTCATCCCTATATGGATGGCAATGGTCGCATGGGACGCTTCTTGATGAACGTGACCCTTGCGTCTGGCGGATACCCCTGGGCCGTTGTTCCTGTAGAAAGAAGATCTGAGTATATGGCCGCTCTAGAAGATGCGAGCGTGAGGCAAAACATTGTCCCATTCGCCAGTTTTCTAGGTAGTTTGATGAATGGCGCTGACGTAAAGAACTATTAGATGGTGCCCGTGCCGCGCCCAGATTGCATTAATTGACTTCCCATGACCTGGCCTGCCCTTTCGGAATTACGTTTACATATCAATTAGTTAGACATGAAGTACCTCAAGATCAAATGAGGTTCATCATGCTTTTTACATTCATAATGCTGGGGTCGGTGGCCTACGCGGCCCGGTAAGTCCACCCGTAGCTACCATATATACACGGATGTATGGGGTTAGCAGGTAGCAAAAGACGCCAAACCCAATCGTGTATTTCGCCTTGGAACCCAAGACCATTCAGTGCTTACGGAGGATGAGAGTGGTCAGTTCTTCGCATTTTGGAGCTTCATACTTTACATGACACAAAACTGGTTGTATCAGCGCCACACTGGTGCGTTAGATGAAAGTTTGAGCGGCACTTGGATGAATGCAGTAAGTGCTAATTTTCATCACCAAGGTTTCAAGTACGTTTGGGAAAATAGAAAGTTCATGTACTCACAGAAGTTGATAGATTACGTCGAAGGCATAATGTCCAGACCTCCAGAAAGACCTGGGCATATACCGTTTGGCACAAAGCTGCCTCATAGCGGACCTATTTAGCCTGCCAGTGACCGTCCGCTCATAGGTCACAGCAGCCGAAAAGAGTCGATGACCAGGACCGCTGTTATGCTCAGCAAGCTGCCTCTCAGGGTCTGCTATGCTTAGGGAAAGCAGTACTCCGAAACCGGCCTTTCAGGTTCTGCTATGCTGAACGGAAAGAATCGACTCACAGCCGCGGTGGGAGATATATGTCATGAAGACGCGATATAACACTTCACTTAGACGTATGCATAGCTGTTGAACTAAACCGCTTCGCGTCGGCCTGGCCGCCGTTGCTTGAAGCGTTAAACATTTTATCAGCACTAGTGTTTTCATTATGTCAGATACTATCAGTGGCTATTTTCAAGTTTGATTAAAAAACTAACTAATGGAGAAAAAAATGGACGTATTGCGTACCCCCGCTGAACGTTTTAATAGTATCCCTGATTTTCCCTACCAGCCTCGATTTTTGGATGTCGAAGACAGTGAACTAGGCATGCTAAGGCTGGCCTACATAGATGAGGGCCCAAGGGATGGATCAGTGATCCTCTGTATGCATGGCGAGCCGAGCTGGAGTTTTTTATATCGAAAGATGATACCTCCGTTTGTTGCGGCGGGTTTTCGTGTGATCGCTCCGGATCTTATTGGATTTGGCCGCTCTGACAAGCCGTCCGATCGAGCCGCCTACAGTTATGATAAGCATGTTAAATGGATGAGTAGTTGGTTATGTACTCTTGGTCTTAATAATATAACTCTGGTAGCCCAAGATTGGGGAGGCTTAATTGGCTTGCGACTGGTGGCAAAAATGCCCGACAGGTTTTCGCGAGTATCTATCTCTAATACTGGACTGCCCACAGGGGATCATCCTATGCCGGATGCTTTTATGGAATGGCGTGAATTCAGTCAATCGGTAGAAGAATTCGATGCGGGGTATATCTGTAATATGTTTGATGAAGGCAGCCTCACTAATGCGGAAAAAGAAGCTTATCGTGCGCCTTTTCCAGCTGAGGATTATCTTGCCGGTGCCCGCCAATTTCCTTTGTTGGTACCGATTTCACCAGATGACCCCGCGGCTGATGCTAATCGACGAGCTTGGAAGGTTCTTTCGCAGTGGGAAAAACCAATGTTGCTATGTTTTTCAGATGGCGATCCTATAACTGGTTCTCTGGAACAGTTTTTCCGAGAAAATGTTCCGGGCACGAAAGGACAGCCTCACATTACTTTACACGGCCTTCATTTTATACAAGAAGAAGACGGTGAACGTTGGGCGAGTTCAATTGTAAACTGGATCGGCCAGTAGCTAGGGTGATTTCAGGCTAATGTTTAACAAGGCCATGCAGTATCATCACTGCGTGGCTGGACAGTTTCTCCGCCGCTTCGCTCTGGTTTGGCCGCAGCTGCGCCGGGCGTTATTGACCGTTTGCAGTTGGCATAAATAGCCTGATGCAACCCCAAAATTTCTGCACCGCGAACGGCCGGAGTTAGGTCACTGCTGCCAATCGAGACAATACAAAACCTCTGCTTGTTATTCCCTAAAATCTAATCTACGCTCTATGCTATACCTGCCTTGAGACGGGGATGGAATGGCTGTTCTCGACTCAATGTGGGCAATGATGAACCCCCGTTACCAGGTATCACGAGGCTATGGGAGAAGCGTGTGTTAGCGCCGGTGTAAAAGCGCGGTTATTTGCCGCTGCGGTTTTTGCGCCGAAGAACACCTTGTGCCTCTCCATCTCTTTACCCTCGGTTCTTGCTCTTGCCTAAAACTCGACCAGATCAGTAAACGGCAGCTCGGTTTGGCCTTCAGCCAGGAGAGTGTTCTCAGCCATACACTGATGCATGTCGATAATTTCATCACCGTAGGCCTCCACCAGCAAATCCCTGAGGTCTTCTAAAAAACTGATCACTAGCTGCGCGTCAGCAGCATCCCAGTAAGTGGGCAGCTTTGTTAGTTTCATCGACATGATCCCCCTACTGCTTTTTGGTTTTCGATTGAGCCGGTTGCTGTGTTCTCAACACCTTTTTCTTCATGTCCGCTCGCTCCTGCGCCTACTTCATCCGGTACGAATCGCCTTCCAGAACAATAATCTCCGAGTAATGGATCAAGCAATCCACCAGTGAGACAACACAAGAGGCACCCGGGAAGACCTCACCCCATTCAGAAAACGGTTTGTTGGTCGTCACGACGGTCGGTTTTACCTCGTAACGCCGACTAATAATCTCAAACAACAAATCAGCATTGCGAGTGCCGTAGGATAAATATCCAACTTCATCAATTAATGTTGTGCTCAACATTACTGGACTTATGTGTAGCAAACAGGCCCGAAGGGTTACCCCCGGGCCCGTCTGTATTAAGCCCAACTTTTTCGGGCAACGGCCACAACCGCTGTCGAGTCTCTGAATCTAAAACCGCGGCGAGTTAGAACAACATCGTGAAACTAGTTTACCAGTGACCCGCTGCCGCCGCTCACTGACCCCGCCGTAACTGTAGCAGCTTGCCGAGCAGCTGTAACTGTACTGCCGGAGGTGTCGGCTCGTAGTCGTATTAACTGATAACGTACACTTTCCCAACGCCATGGCGGTCAGCGTGTGCTGTACGAATGCCCAGCTCCCGCAACTTCTCCTTGACCATAACCCAGTCCGAGGCGGTGAAGCTGCCCTGTAGACCGTATATGTAGCCTATAGGTCCCCGCTGGACCAGTGTTAAGCACCAGTCCCATGGAGAGCCGTAATCGCCAGCCTCGATGTGCCTGAGGATGTAGGTTGAGTGACCATCGAGGCTGCCCTCCATAATCTGCTCGCAATGTAGTAGATTGTGTGTAGTCATAATTTCCTCGCTCCTAAGTAGTGCTATTTTGTTATTAGAGGGTCGCTGGCGTTTGTCCGCTGGCGTCTCTCGCTATATCCAGCATTACCCTGTAATTCGTTGCCCATTACGGGCTTTCTAAAGATTGTTTTTGGCGGTGAGCCGCTACCCGACACCTGTCAGAGCAAAATCGGGCATCACTGCGGGTAGGGACGAACAGCTCACTACAGCTGTCACAAGGGCGCTCGATCTGCACCACCTTGGAGCGGCGGCGGTTAGCCAGTGTCCATTGGCAACGGTCAGAGCAGACGGTAAACGCCGTCCCATTCCTGCGAACCCCGAACTGTCTGCCATATCCGTAGTGTACCTGTCGACCACAGCCGTCGCAGGTGTGCGCTGCTGAATAGTGCGCTGAATCCCCAGCGCAGTCGGTGCAGAGTGTCCAGTCGCCACGGTAGCGGCGGGCGAGGTATACGGGCTGTTGTGGGGCGAACACAGTGGCGCATGCATCGCAGTGCATATCATTCTCCTGTAACGGGTAAATGATAGGGACCACTGCGCTGGCAAGTCTATAACCCGTTATGGGTAACTGATAACTTTCGCGCGGGAAAAGAAAAGCCCCGGGAGGCGACTCGCGGAGCTTTTTAGTACTACCTTTTCTTTCGGGCAGCGACCGAAGTCGCTGTCGAAATTCGATTGTCACAGAGAACGAGAAAGGACAATGGGGTGGAGCCGGTGAGGGACAACCTCTTCAGGGTAAAAGTGTTACCTACGTCGCCGGCGGCGGACGCCCCCATTTAATCTGTAACCCATGTCCCCAGTCACTCCACCCGTGGCTACCCCTATTGTCCGGTCCGAACCAGCTATCTTCTGCTTCACAAGCGTTAACTGCTCAAGGTCACCAAGAGGCCTATGCTGCTTTTCTGCCCGCTGCGGCCCTGTCCAGATCGTATGTCACCTGCAGATTCATCCAAAGTTTTGGCGAAGTTCCCAGAGCGTCAGCAAGATCGAGTGCCGCCTCAGCCGTTATGCCTCTCTTACCACGGACAAGTTCATTTAACCGCGCCTTGGTCCAGCCAATTTTTCTAGCAAACGATGCCTGACTCATACCTTGAGGCTCAAGAAATTCTTCGAGAAGCATGGCCCCGGGATGAAATGGGGTTTTAGGTTGCTTATCCATTGTCTGTACCTCTATCGACGGTAATCCACTATTTGCACGTCAAGCGACTGCCCACCACGCCAGCGGAAAACCAAACGCCATTGATCGTTAATCCGTATAGAATGAAACCCTTTCAAGCTAACTCTCAGCGCTTCCAGCCGATTACCTGTCGGCACTCTCAAATCTTTAAGATCCACCGCATCATGCAAATATAGAAGCTTTCGTCGTGCCACCCTGCGAAGTTCACTCGGAAATAATCTTGTAGATTTGCTTTTCCTGTCATAGAACAGATCTTCGGCCAGAACATTCCCAAAGGACTCAATCATGTTCCTATGTTATCGGAACTCGATAACATTATCAAAGGCAACTTTCAAGGATG
>JAPUGI010000250.1 GCA_027292925.1 Gammaproteobacteria bacterium | reverse complement strand
GTTGTCCCATTAAATAGCAAGCTGGCTCCTGTCCTCAGGCCACTTATGTACATACCATTTTTGTTACAGAAAACATTATTCAAATGCAGTTCATTGTGCGGCAAAGGTCCACTACCAGATTGGGGGTTAAACGGTCTGCCTTGAAATTCATCATCAACCAACACTATCTCCAAGCCCCAGGAATATCTCTGGCGATCCAGGTCGAATGCCAGGATAGAATCATATCCCGTAGAAGTCAGGTATAGCCTGCGCTCAAATCGACTGATTTCATGACAATGTTTCAAATAGGGACAACGGTAGGAACCGATCATTTCAAATTCAGGGGTGTAGACGAAAAGCTCATCGCTGGCGGCAATGTAAATTTTATCACCATCGAAGGCAATTCCTCTTAATCCACGATCCCATCCCCTTCCCTGCCAATCTATGTTGGTTGTGTTCCAGTCCATGGCCAGGGCGGTTTGTTGTCTGTCAACATCAATCAAATAAATTCCGCCATGACTCTCGCCCTGGTGGCTTCCCCGTATTACTGAACTCGCAATTAGAACTGTCATGGTGTTAGCTTCTATTGACATAGTATTTGGCTGGTATATTTTATTACAACTAAGAAGTATTGCTTCCATTAAAAACAAAGAAAGTCGAGTGATGCTCAAATCAAAGCAAAAATTGGCGCTCCTAATTTAGTCACAAAAAAACATTGAAGACCTACGCTTTTAGAGGCATTCCCCATTTTCATGCAGAAACCGAGTTATATCGCAGTAAAGGAGTTTCTAGTCAACTCCCCCGAGGAAAGCCCGAAAGGCATATTCCTGCTGGCCCATGGCGCCGGCAGGGGAGCGGTAAGCCCTTTTTTGGAAACAATTGCTCAAGGTGCAGTCAAGTCTGGTGTGCGGGTGGTGAGATTCAACTTTCCCTTCATGGAGGAAATGTTGAAAACCGGGAAAAGGAAATTACCCAATAGCGGCAGCGTTTTACGGAAGTGTTTCAGTGATGTGGTCTTGCATTGCATTGAACGTGAAAAAGTGCCCTCGAAGTATATTATCGTTGGGGGTAAATCCATGGGAGCAAGGGCTGCATCCATGATTGCCGATAAACATCAAGTTGGAGGTGTCGTCTGTCTGAGTTATCCCTTCCATCCCCCCAGGAAACCGGCACCACTTCGTATCACGCACCTGCAAACCATTCAGACGCCCACATTGATATGCCAGGGAGAAAGAGACCCCAACGGCAGGCGGGAAGAGGTTCAACAGTTTTCACTTTCGAAATCGATTCAGTTTCACTGGCTTGCCGATGGCGATAATAATTTCAAACCCCGCAAGACCTCCGGCCGGAGTCTGGAAGAGAACATGGCCGATGCGATGGAAGCGATCAACAGGTTCATTGATGATCTTCTGTAGTCAGAAGCCTTTCAGTTTATTCTGAAGAAATGAGTTCTTTGCGGGCCCGTAAGGAATATTTGGATATTCAAATGTATTAACATCCCTGTTCATTACTATGTTGCAGTTGACTTTAGCATTAAAATTCATTAAAACCTCTGTTAATAACAATAATGCAACTCACTCGAGATTTATGTTGAATCTACCCTGGGGATATGTATGAGTTATGAGTCCAATACATCCGCGTTACTAACCAACCACCGTAAAGCAATTGCTATAGCCGTCTCAACAGCAATTGCCGGCACAGGCTCGGCACAGGCCCAGAACACCCTCGAAGAGATCATTGTTACTGCGACGAAACGCGAAGAGTCACTGCAGGATATTCCCATGTCCATTACCGCCTTCACTGATGAGAAGATCGTCCTTGAAGGTTTCAAACAAATTGACGACTATGCCGGCCAAATACCCGGCTTGACGGTTAATCGGCGGCAACCTGGTGGCGCCAATGTAATAATGCGTGGCTGTGCTGTTAGCGCTGTGAATTTCGGTGGAACTGCTACCACTTCAGTCTATCTGGACGAACAACCCATTACCTCTGCCGGCTTCAACCCGGATCCCCGACTGATTGATATTAAACGGGTAGAGGCGCTGAGTGGACCTCAGGGCACATTATTTGGCGACGCCGCCGAGTGTGGAACCCTGCGCATCCTTACCAACAAACCCGATACCAGCGGATTTGCCGGCTGGGTTGATCTCACCGGATCGAGTGTCCAGCATGGGGATCTTGGCTATGATCTCAATGCCATGGTAAATGTCCCACTGGTGAAGGATAAACTGGCACTTCGCTTGGTTGGCTTTCATGCAGAAGAGGCAGGCTTTATAGACAACATCCTGGCTCCCGGTCTACCCGGTCCATTCGGACCTACCTCCGGCGCACCCTATGATAATTCCGAGTTTGCGGAAGACGACGTCAATTCATCTGATACCAGTGGCGGCCGTGTCGGCCTGCGCTGGACGCCCAACGAGACCTGGACCATCGACGCCATGGCCATCTATCAGAAAAAAAATCTGGATGGATTGAGGGATGTGGATTTGTCTGAAGAAGCTCATGAAGGCTTTGTTATAGGTGAACTGGAGCAGATACGATATGGCGAAGACAGCTTTGAAGATGAATGGTATCAACTTGCCCTGACGGCCGAGGCAAAACTTGGCTTTGCTGATGTTACGGCGACAGGTTCTTATATGCAGCGCAAGACCCGATACGATGTGGACTCAACCGCCTACGCATTTCTCTATGCGCAAGATAACGGCTCAGTCTATTATTTATATGATTTTGGTGAAAGATCCCACTTTTCCACTGACGACTCCAAGACAACTACCGAGACCTTTGAAGCGCGCATATCCACACCGGCCGATTCGGATAGCCGCTGGGCAGGCATAGTCGGATTCTTCTATAACAAATCGGAGGATCATACGGTTTTCACGGCCAATGGCCGCGGCCTGGGGGATGGCTGTACGACTGAATATGCCGCTGATTGTGCTGCCTATTCCAGCATAGCTTCAAGCTATCTGCATTACTACTAATATGGCACTTTCAGTGACGTATCTGACAACTGGTGGACTGGCGACTACATGACGGACACCAAGAATACGGCTGTGTTTGGCGAAATCAGTTTTGATGTCACCGACAATTTCAGTATTACTGCCGGTGGTCGATGGTTCGAGGTCAAGACAACGTTTTTCAACGCAAACGGACCGACAGTTAATCTCTCCGAGCCGCGTCCTGAGCCCACATTGATCTGTGCTACAGATGCAGAACAAGCCAACTGGTTTGATAATGGTGTTCCGGTACCCAGATTCGTGCATACCTGTTTTAACGAAACGACAGCAGTGAGCAAGGAGTCAGATTTCGTTCCGAAATTCAACATCGCTTATCACTTCGATGATGACAAGATGGTTTATGCCACTTACTCAGAAGGTTTTCGCAGGGGTGGCGTCAACGCGGCTAAGCAAGGTGCATTCGCAGCCGGTGGTGATTTGCACGAATACCGCTCCGATTCCATCATAAATTGGGAAGCCGGGTTCAAGAGCACCTCCTCAGATGGTCGTTTCCGGCTCAACGCTACCTTCTATCATATGATCTGGGAAGATATTCAAATACAAGTGCTTGACCCGACCGCTACCTTTTTCACGCTGGGTATTATTAATTTGGCCGAAGCAGAAATCGATGGTGTGGAAGCCAGTCTCTCCTGGATTCCGGCAGATGGCTGGAATATCAGTGCAATGCTTGGCTACAACGATGCGGCACTGTCAGAGGAAGCCATAGACGAAGAGAGAGAAGTGGCTCTGCCCAAAGGTCAGCGTTTGCCCTTGATGGCCAAGTGGAAGACGAACCTGACGGTCGAGCACACCTTAGCAGGAGAGATGTTTGGGGCGGAACCTTTCGTCCTGGCTAATTGGGCATATCGCTCTGATTCCTTGAACTCTCTAGCCGGCTTGGGCGGTACCGCCAACCTCAACACAACGCGGACGCACCCTTCCCAACATATGGTGAATTTGCGGGTGGGTCTGAGACATGACGACTGGACCGCCACCTTCTTTATTGACAATGTGCTGAATGATATTAGCTCTGGTTTATTCAACGACCGCTGGATACAGGTGCGGTCATCAATAAACCGGCCGCGTACATTCGGCGTTAATTTCAGAAAGAGCTTTGGAAATTAAATAGAAAATTCCGATATTTCATCTTCCTGAAGAGTTTCAAAGGGACCCGTGTAGAGCGGGTCCCGCTGGTTCTTTTAATGCGGAACAGGGACGATTATATCCCTGACCGAGTTCGTTTTTCTTCTAAAATCCGTCCTGGAAGGACTCGGTTTCTGGTGACCAATGTGTTATTGGTACCGGGTTCTCCGGCGTCTCTGGCATTGTCCCTGTCGAACAGGCTCCCGCCTGCCTTTTCAATTTTACGAATTCTTCACTTCCCTGAGTGGGAGTACACGAACGGCGTACTGTCACGAATCTGTGTATTA
>JAPUGI010000025.1 GCA_027292925.1 Gammaproteobacteria bacterium | reverse complement strand
CCGTGATTGCCTTTCAGTTGCCTGACCTTGTCAACCACAACAGAAGCCTCAGCACCGGCATTGGAAACAATCTGGCGCATCGGTGATTCCATCGCCTTACGGCACAAGTTGATACCAACATTCTGGTCTTCGTTATCACCCTCTACACCTTCTATCTGTTGCAAGGCACGAATCAAGGCAACACCACCACCGGGAACAATACCTTCTTCAACTGCAGCACGGGTAGAATGCAGCGCATCTTCAACCCGCGCTTTCTTCTCTTTCATTTCAATTTCCGAACCGGCACCGACCTTGATGACCGCAACACCACCGGCCAGCTTGGCGACACGCTCCTGCAGTTTTTCACGATCATAATCAGACGAAGTTTCCTCAATCTGGGTCCTGATCTGTGCAACACGGGCCTCGATGTCTTTGGACTTCCCCGCGCCATCGATAATCGTTGTGTTTTCCTTGGTCAGGGAAATACGCTTGGCCTGGCCCAGATCATCCAGAGTAGCGCTTTCAAGAGAAAGGCCAACTTCTTCAGAAATTACAGTACCGCCAGTCAGAATCGCAATGTCTTGCAACATCTCCTTGCGTCGATCACCAAATCCTGGCGCTTTTGCAGCAGCAACTTTGACGATACCGCGCAGGTTGTTTACGACCAGAGTAGCCAGTGCTTCACCTTCAACATCCTCAGAGATAACTATCAATGGTTTACCCGCTTTTGCAACAGATTCCAGAACCGGCAACATATCGCGAATGTTTGAAATCTTTTTGTCGAACAACAGGACGTAAGGGTCTTCCATCTCCGCACTCATGTTGTCCTGGTTGTTAATAAAGTACGGAGAAAGATAGCCACGATCAAACTGCATGCCTTCCACGACATCCAGTTCATTCTCAAGGCCACTTCCTTCTTCCACGGTGATCACACCTTCTTTTCCAACTTTGTCCATGGCCTCCGCCAGGATGTCACCCACAGAATCATCGTTGTTTGCAGACACACTGGCAACCTGAGCAATGGACTTAGTGTCATTACATGGAACGGAAGCCTCTTCGATTTCCTTCACTGCTGCTGCCACTGCCTTGTCTATACCACGCTTGAGATCCATAGGATTCATACCGGCGGCGACTGACT
Organism: Gammaproteobacteria bacterium; assembly: GCA_027292925.1. Classification (GTDB taxonomy): domain Bacteria; phylum Pseudomonadota; class Gammaproteobacteria; order Pseudomonadales; family Azotimanducaceae. The sequence continues at coordinate 4,759 of JAPUGI010000025.1, read as the reverse complement.
TCAAGCCCTCCATCAGGATTGATTGTGCAAGCACAGTTGCCGTCGTTGTACCGTCTCCAGCAACATCGGATGTCTGGGAAGCCACTTCTTTCACCATCTGGGCACCCATATTTTCAAACTTGTCCTTCAACTCAATTTCTTTGGCAACGGATACACCGTCTTTAGTCACGGTGGGGGCGCCAAAAGATTTGTCGAGTACAACATTTCTACCTTTGGGACCCAGTGTCACCTTCACTGCATCAGCAATGATGTTGACACCAGCCAACATACTTTGTCGCGCTGCATCACCAAATTTAACGTCTTTAGTGGTCATAATTGATAGTCCTTAAAATTTCTTGTCTGTTTAAAGTCTCTTATTTCGAACGCTGGCTTATTCAATGACGCCAAACACTTCGCTTTCATTCATGATGAGCAGTTCTTCCCCATCGAGTTTCACCGTGCTACCTGCGTACTGGCCAAATAGAATTTTGTCACCAGCTTTGAGGTCTACTTCCTGCACAGTACCGCTATCGAGCTTTTTGCCAGGTCCTACCGCAATAACTTCACCTTGTGACGGCTTCTCTGCAGCAGAATCGGGAATCACAATGCCTCCCGCTGACTTTGTTTCTTCTTCCGTGCGTCGTACAACCACACGATCTTGTAATGGACGGATACTCATTCTTGTCTCCAATTTCTAGTTCAAACAACAGTCGCCCAGGCAATCCTGTTGTCTGGCGTTTATGATCAAACAGCGCTAGCTTCCTACCAAACCCTTTAGATATGCGGATTTGGTTGTAAAATTAGCACTCTCCATGAAGGAGTGCTAATAATAGGGATTCATTTAGCAGAGTCAAGGCGAGAGTGCTAAAAAGGTACGAATTCGCACCTTTTACCAGTAACAGATACAGGTAATGGCAGATAGCATTAAGAGAACCCGGGAACAGGTCTGGCAAATCGTCAATGCTATTCCCCGGGGCCGAGTCTGTACCTACGGACAGGTGGCTAATCTGGCCGGGATGCCGCAGCAATCCAGACTGGTGGGCCGCATCCTTGCCCGCCTGCCTAAAGGAACCAGGCTTCCCTGGCACCGGGTAATCAACTCACAGGGGAAGATTTCCAATCCTGACCCTGAAAGACAACAGGAGAGACTGGAAAAAGAAGGCATCGTCTTCGTCAGTGGGCGAATTAACCTCAAGGCTTATCGATGGGTTCCTTAGATTTTTTCTCAAACAGTGACCGAGAATAGAGAATCATCCTACCCAGGTTCTGAGGAGGACTGCCTGGACATCAGAAATAAAACCAAGAAGATGGCGGGCAATCCAATTACCGCAGCGAACGTAAAAAATTCGAAGTAGCCGTAACCATCAACGATCAGTCCCGAAAATCCACTGATAAATTTGCCGGGTAGAGTCATCAACGAGCTGAACAAGGCATATTGGGTGGCAGTATAAGCACGGTTGGTTAGGCTGGACAGATAGGCGACAAAAGCAGTTGCTGCGAAGCCGCCGCTAATGTTATCAGCGCTGATGACTACCGCCAGGTATTCAACCTTGGGTTCCATGGTTGATAGCCCTGCAAAAAACAAGTTGGTTATTGCTACTGCAACGGCTCCGATTAATAGGGGTTTGAATATCCCCCACTTGACCACCAGTACGCCACAAATCGCCGATCCCGCTATAGTCATAAAAAAGCCGAAAATTTTGGCGATGTTCGCGATCTCGATTTTGCTATAACCCATATCCAGGTAGAAAGGATTAGCCATAATCCCCATGGCGATATCACTTAGACGGAATACGGCAATAAAAAGGAGAATAACCAGCGCAAACCTGCCATTACGTTCAAAGAATTCGAGAAACGGAGCGGCGACTGCGCCGATGAACCAGGCTTCAATGCGTTGCAGTCGGCTTAAATTCGCCTGTTCCCTGATTAGTAATCCGACTACCCGCTGCTCGGTTGAGGTATCCGCCCTGGATTTATCTCTTTCTGGTTCCGCCACGAGCAATACGGTTACAACACCCACGCCTACCAGCATCGCCATGGCGACATAAGCAGACTGCCAGTCGAAGTATTCAGCCAGGTAGAGAGCCCCAGCGCCAGCTACCAGTAACGCAATTCGGTAGCCGAATATGTAACTCGCGGACATGGCACCCTGGTATTCATCGATCACGGCCTCAATACGATAAGCATCGATGGCGATGTCCTGGGTCGCTGATGAAAAGGCGACAAGCAATGCACACAGAGATAGAAGCACCAGATCACCTGCGCCCACTAGCGACATGGCCAGCAATCCACCGGCAATACCCAATTGTGCGGTCAACATCCATCCGCGTCGCTGACCCAATCGAGTTGTTACCTTGGGAATAGGCAGCCGGTCAACCACCGGTGCCCAGAAGACCTTAATTGAATAGGTAATACCTACCCAGGCGAAAAAACCGATGGCACTTTTACTGACTCCTTCATCACGCAGCCATGCTGTTAGCGTCGAGAATACAAGCAGGAAAGGTAAGCCCGCGGAAAACCCCAGAAAAGCCATCGCGATGACCCTGGGCTTCGAATAGATAGCAACCGCATCTCGCCAACTTACCTTTACCGCAGATTGTTGTGTCACTAATGATCAATCACGAAAGTTATCGTACTGCAATGGAATCTCAATATCGGATTCTTTTAGCAGGGCAATAACCTTCTGCAGATCATCACGCTTTTTGCCCGTTACCCGCACTTTCTCGCCCTGGATAGCAGCCTGCACCTTCATCTTCTTTCCCTTGATCATTTTGACAATCCTTTTCGCCAACAGGATATCGATACCCTGCCTGATCATCACCGACTGGTGAAACAATTTACCACTATGCTCTGGATCTCTAAGCTCCATTACGCCAGCATCTATAGAACGTTTTATCAATTTGGATCGTAATACATCCAACATCTGGTCGAGTTGTATGTCGGCTTCAGCTGTCAGTTTCACTTCATCGTCAATTCGTTCGAAGCGCGCCTCAATTCCCCTGAAGTCGTACCGGGTTCCAATTTCACGATTCGCCTGATCAACTGCATTGTTGACTTCTTGTAAGTCTACTTCTGAAACTACATCAAATGACGCCATGTCTATTTACCTCCATATTCTTTAAACTAGGTCTACTGCTACGATCATAACAAACTCACAATCACTGCCTACTAATCTTGAATAAACATGTTTGATCTTCCGATAGTTGTCGTCAAAGGAGGGGACTCGATCCTCGATTTCTTCGATCACGAACTGATCAAATTTACAAACAATCGGGTTTGTTATGGCGCCGTTAACGCGCTGCAGGTTCTCGAAGATGCTCCAGCCAGCGTCGTCATCACCGAAGTGGATGTCGGCGACATGACTGGTATTGAACTGGCAGAAGCCATACGCGACGTAGATTCCGAAAGTGATCACTACACCTATGTAATATTGATCGGTGCCGTCAATCACCGCATGGTAGAAAACGATATTTTTCACGAAAATATCGATGTGATTACAGGTACCAAACGTGTGGATATTCTAAATCATCTCACGCTTGCTGGCGGCAGGATTTCAAAACAGCTAACGTCACTAATGGTATCTCAAACAGCCCTGCAGAGGCTTTGCAACGATCTTCGCAAAGGACAACTTCTCGATCCGCTGACAGGACTTGGTAACAGGAATTTCGCTGAACAGGCTCTGCACGATTCCATTCGTCAGATAGAATCCCGTGGAGGGGCGGTTTGTTTCCTGATGATATCGATGCTGAACTATGAGTCAGTAAAAGAATCCTACGACACGACAATCGCCGGAGAATTGGTGGTATCCGTTTCTGAAAAAATTCAGGCACTGGTCAGGCCATTGGATGTGGTTACGTACTACGCACCCGGCCAGTTTGCATTGATCCTGATGCAACCCAGCATCGAACAATGTACAGCAGAGTGTTACCAGCGAATCTATGAAGGCGTGAAATTAAAATCCTATTCTACATCCGTAGGATTTCAATCGGTTGATATCGCAATGAGTGTTTGCGCTGGTGGTGCTGAATCCGGTGCGCCTAACGAGAATCTCATGATTGCAACCGCAATTGAAAATCTGGACGCTTCCTTCGCAAAAGACTGCATCATGATGAAACACATCTCCTGATTGCAGGCTTGTTCTTAATTGGCTCTTCATAATTAGGCGTTTCATAACTAGGCTCTTTATAACTAGAACATGGGAAAACGACTTTCAAAAATCTATACGAAGACCGGCGACAAGGGTGAAACTGGTTTGGGTGATGGCAATCGCGTTAGCAAAACGCATCCACGGATAGAAGCCATCGGCGCGGTGGACGAGTTGAACAGTGCTCTCGGCCTATTGATAGAAGAAATACGCAATGCTGACTACGAAGACCTGGGACCGATTGAGGTGTTTCTTCGTAATTGCCAGCACCGTGTTTTCGACCTGGGCGGAGAACTGTCCATTCCCGGATTTGAAATCGTCACCCCAGACCATGTCCAGGCAATAGAGATAGAGTTGGATGACCTCAACCGCCACCTTGAACCTTTGGAGAATTTTATTTTGCCCGGTGGTTCCCTGTTGGTTGCCCAATGCCATATGGCCAGAAGCATCTGTCGCCGGGCTGAAAGACAAACTGTGGCGCTCAGCCAAGCGGAATCAGTTAACAGTTCGGCACTGCAATTTCTGAATCGACTTTCTGATTATCTTTTTGTTGTGGCAAGATCCTGTGCCCGCATAACAGGCACTGATGAGGTGCTTTGGAAAAAAAGCTAGCCGACCCCGACCCCAGGGACCAAC
>JAPUGI010000249.1 GCA_027292925.1 Gammaproteobacteria bacterium | reverse complement strand
CTCGAAATCTCTTACCGACGCCGGGTCCGTGCAGACAACCTCCAATACGAAACCAGTCTCCATCCCGTTGAGCGCCTGTTTTGCCTTGAGCAGGGGTAAGGGACAAATCAAGCCAGTGGTATCAAGCTTCTGGTCTACTCGCTGGTTTTGATCCACAGCATTCTCCAAATATTGGTTGGATTATAACAGCCAATTCATCTGCCATGGGCAGGTGTCTACATTGATGTAGCCCACCCTTGAACCAACCGGGGCCATCGTGTGAACACAGTCTTTAAGAGACGGTCTATATAGAAACTGCGCTTTACCCAGGTCATATTTCAATAAGTCATGTCATTCTCTGGTCGGGTTGAGCACCCCGTCGCGCATGGATGTCGTGACACCGTGGTAAAGTTATTCCCATCAGACCTCCGCAATCATCAGGGGTAGTGTTGTAAGAAATGATTAATATTCGCATTTTGCGACTTATCGCTTTGCCGGTCATGTTCGTCATCGCCATCGATGTGTTGGCCGCGAATTCGCAAAACCTGCCGCAACTAGGGGATGCGACCTCAGGCATTATCTCGCTGGAAAAAGAACATGAGATCGGGCAGGATTTCCTGCGTTCCCTCCGTGCCCAGGCACCAACACTTGATGATCCAATTCTGCAGGATTATCTGGAGCATCTGATTTATCACCTTGCTTCCTACAGTCAACTGCGGGACCGGCGGCTCGACGTGGTGCTTATAGATAGTCCGGTCATCAATGCATTTGCGGCACCCGGCGGCATAGTCGGCATCAACCACGGGTTATTCTCCTACGGAGAAACAGAACATGAGGTTTCAGCCATCCTGGCTCATGAACTTGCGCATTTAAGCCAACGGCACTTCGCCCGCGGTGTAGAGGCCGGTAAAAAAAACAGCGTCATCAGTCTTGCCGGGTTGCTTGCCAGCATTGTATTGATGACTACCGTCGGCGGGGATGCCGGTATGGCGGTGCTCAATACAACCCAGGGAATTGTGCAGAGTAAACACCTCAGTCACTCCCGTGCCAGGGAAGAGGAAGCAGATCGAGTTGGTATCGACACGCTGGTTGAAGCTGGTATGGATCCGCGCGCGATGGCTTATATGTTCGAGCGTCTGGAACGGGCAAATCGATATTCCGATGACAGGATTCCAGAATTCCTGAGGACTCACCCGGTGACCAAGTCCCGAATATCAGATGCTTACAACCAGACGAGGAAATACGCGAAGAAAACGTGGCCACTCAATCTTAACTATCAGCTGATGCGCACCCGGGTTACTGCACTTACCACCAGGTCACCACGGGAATCCATTTTACGTTTCAAGGCAGGACTCAAGGAACAGGATGTGGTGATAAAAGACGCTAACCAATATGGACTGGTGTTATCACTTATTAAGAATTCGGAAATAGATGAGGCGACCCGTTTCCTGCGACCATTACTTACAAAGTACAGTGACAGTATTTTGTTCCGGATCGCAGAAGCAGATATTCACTCCCAGGCACAACGATATGACCAAGCACTTGAAATACTTGAGGCATCGCTTGCCATTAACATTGGCAACTATCCACTCACAATGGCCTACGCAGAAACGTTGATCAGTGCAAACAGGCCGAACGACGCCGAGGACCTTTTGCTGGCTCTGTCTACTGAGCGAAAAAATGACGAGCACTTGTGGTACCTCCTTGCGGAGGCCTATGGTCTCGCTAACGATATTCCAGGGGTGCACCAGGCGAGAGCCGAGTTCTTCGTGCTAAATGGGAATTTTGACCAGGCGATCAAGCAACTGGGTTACGCGCTTCCTTTGGTCCGCGGAAATTTTCAGCAGAATGCAAAGATCAAGACGCGAATAGAAGAAATCTGGAAATTACAATCGAAACACCCGTAGGAACCTAAGAATTACTCTCCGCGAACTGCACCATCCGTTCAAGCGGTAGCAATGCCGACCTGGCGATATCCGGCTCAACGAATACCTCGTTGTCATTGTTGATGAGGGTTGTCTCCAGATTATCGAGTGCATTCATCCCCATCCAGGGACAATGTGCGCAACTGCGGCAGGTTGCACCGTGGCCAGCAGTGGGCGCTTCGATAAAGGTCTTGCCTGGAGCCATCTGTCGCATCTTGTAGAAAATGCCCCTGTCGGTGGCAACTATAAAATGCGAGTTGGGCAATTCTCTGGCTGCATTAATAATTTGAGTTGTTGAACCAACCACGTCGGCAAGTTCTATTACCGCTTGCGGAGATTCAGGGTGAACCAGGACTGCCGCCCGGGGATACACGTTCTTAAGGTCACGCAATCCCTGCGCCTTGAATTCCTCGTGCACGATACAGGAACCATCCCACATCACCATGTCCGCGTCCGTTTCTTTCTGGATATAAGATCCAAGATAACGATCCGGAGCCCAGAGAATTTTCTTGTCCTGGTCCATCAGGTGTTCTATCACCGCCAATGCATTGCTGGAAGTCACCACCCAATCGGACCTGGCTTTTACCGCTGCCGAGGTATTGGCATAAACCACCACGGTTCTGTCAGGGTGTTCATCACAGAACGCTGAAAATTCATCCACAGGACAGCCTAGATCCAGTGAGCAGGTTGCCTCAAGGGTCGGCATTAATACTCGCTTTTCGGGATTCAGGATCTTCGCCGTCTCCCCCATAAATTTTACACCAGCAACTACAAGAATTTCTGCCGGATGCTGGTTGCCAAACCGTGCCATCTGCAACGAGTCGGAAACGCAACCACCAGTTTCTTCCGCCAACGCCTGGATGGCATCATCCGTATAATAGTGCGCCACGAGAACGGCGTTTCGTTCCGTTAACAGAGATTTGATGCGGTCCTTGTAATCCCTGATCTCTGCACCGGTCATGCTGTGGTTCTGGTGCGCGGGGACGTCAAAAGCAATGTTACTCACAAAAATTACTTAGTTACAAATTGGGCTAGCCATTATACCCCAAGGATAAGTGTAAATAGACTTGCTGCGAGTACCGTTATTTAACGGTAAACTTCGCGGCTCCAGCATTCCCGGCCCTTATCGTAAATAGACAAGATGCACACATGGACATAGTTTTCCTCATCGCAGAAACCGACAGGCTCAACGACGGAAATTATTTACGTTTTGGTAACGAGCTTCGAGCACGGGGCTTACAAGTCACGTTTTGCCTGGTGGACTCTATTTCAATGTACGGATCGAACGTTATGGCACGAGGCTTCACCCTTGATCAAGACGTGGCTGATGGTGACGCCTTCCCGACGCTCGATATTTTTGATCTCACGGCATTTTCACATCTCTGGCTATTGTCGCTCGGATTGCGGCGCAACTTCCTCGACAAGATGCAGCTTCTCTACTCAATCAACGACAAGGTGCGTATCATCAATTCACTGGATGCGATCATGCATCTTAAGAGCAAGTATTTCCTGGCCAGCAGGCCTGAACAATTTAAGTACCCAACAACTTATGCTTCTACAGACCCAACCGAGCTTTATCAAATCATACGACAAGGCGGCAGATGGATAGCCAAACCACCTGCGGGAAGTCTGGGGCGTGAAGTTTTCCTGATCAGCAATGAGGACGCCAATGCCAGGGTAATTCTGGAAACCCTGTGTGGCCCGGACAATGACCAGTACACGCTTTTACAGGCGTATGTTGCAGAGATTGAACAGGGTGAGAAACGGGTCTTGTTTGCCGGTGGAAAACCCGTCGGTCAATATCGCAGAATTGCAGAGACTGATCACCGTACCAACATCATGCAGGGTGCAAGAAGCGAAGCCTGCGAGCTGACTAAAGAAGAAGCCAACTACTGCGATAAGCTCGGCGCTTTCCTCAAGAATTTTGGTGCTGAATTCGTCGGTCTTGATCTGGCTTATCCCTGGATCATCGAATTCAATGTCATTAACCCCGGCGGCCTGCTCACCATTGAAGAACTTACTGGGCAAGACCTTACTGCAGCGATA
>JAPUGI010000248.1 GCA_027292925.1 Gammaproteobacteria bacterium | reverse complement strand
CCTGAATCGCTCTTTTCAGTGGTCTTGCCCCATAAACGGGATCAAACCCGGCCTCGGCTAATAGATCCAGTGCGCTTTCGGACACCTGAATTTGCAGGTCTTGCTCTGCCAGGCGCTCGGACACTCGCCTGATCTGAATATCCGCAATGGCCCTGATTTGTTTTTGTTCTAATGCATGGAATACAACCAGATCATCGATGCGATTGATAAATTCAGGTCGAAATTGATGGGCAACAATCTCCAGTACTGTATTTTTCATGTCCTCGTATGACCCATCATCGGACATTTGCTGTATCTGATCAGAACCCAGGTTGGAAGTCATGACAATCACCGTGTTACGAAAATCGACAGTGCGTCCATGCCCGTCAGTCAATCGACCATCGTCGAGAACCTGCAGGAGAATATTGAAGACATCGGGGTGGGCTTTTTCCACCTCGTCCAGCAGCACCACACTGTAGGGTTTACGACGTACTATTTCAGTGAGATAGCCGCCTTGTTCGAAGCCGATATAGCCAGGGGGCGCACCTATAAGGCGGGCAACCGAGTGTTTTTCCATGTATTCCGACATATCAATGCGGACCAGGGCCTCTTCGGAATCAAACAAAAACTCGGCAAGTGCCTTGCAGAGTTCGGTTTTGCCCACACCAGTGGGACCTAAAAACAGGAATGAGCCGTTGGGTCGGTTCGGATCGGCAAGCCCGGCACGGGAACGGCGTATGGCATCGGATACGCTGGTAACGGCTTCATCCTGACCAATGACCCGTTGATGCAGGGCGTCTTCCATTTGCAGGAGTTTGTTGCGTTCCCCTTCCAGCATTTTACTCACTGGAATCCCCGTCCACTTGGAAACAACCTCGGCAATCTCGTTTTCCGTCACCTTGTTCCGCAGAAGCTGCATATCCTGTGTTTCTGTTTCGTTGGCCTTCGCCAATTGCTTTTCCAACTCCGGGATCAGGCCATATTGCAATTCAGACATACGGTTCAGATCACCGGCGCGTCTTGCGGTATCAAATTCCAGACGCGCAGATTCAATTTTTTCCTTGATGGTGTGACTGCCTTGCAGGGCAGCCTTCTCGGCGATCCAGATTTCTTCCAGATCGGAAAATTCTCTTTGTACAGCATCAATTTCTTCTTGCAAAATTTGCAGTCGCTGCTTGGATGCCTCGTCAGTTTCCTTTTTCAGCGCCTGACGCTCGATCTTCATTTGAATCAATCTACGTTCGAGTTTATCCATGACCTCCGGCTTGGAATCGATTTCTATACTGATACGGCTTGCAGATTCGTCGATAAGGTCTATAGCCTTGTCCGGTAATTGCCGATCCGTAATGTAGCGATGGGATAGCGTCGCGGCGGCAACAATGGCAGGATCGGTGATCTGGACATTGTGATGGACTTCGTAGCGTTCCTTGAGTCCGCGCAAAATGGCAATGGTGTCAGCTACACTGGGTTCACCCACGAGTATTTTTTGGAAGCGTCTTTCCAGTGCCGCATCTTTTTCGATATGACTTCTGTATTCATCCAGCGTGGTCGCGCCGATGCAATGTAAATCGCCCCTGGCCAGGGCCGGTTTCAGCATATTGCCGGCGTCCATGGCACCTTCGGCTTTACCAGCACCGACCATGGTATGCACTTCGTCGATAAAAAGGATGATCTGACCCTGCTGTTTGTTCAAATCATTCAGCACGGCTTTTAATCGTTCTTCAAATTCGCCGCGGTACTTGGCGCCAGCTATCAATAAGCTCATATCCAGCACCAGCAGGCGTTTGGTTTTCAGGGCTTCGGGTACTTCGCCGTTGACTATGCGTTGTGCCAGGCCTTCGACGATTGCGGTCTTGCCTACACCCGGTTCGCCAATCAGAACGGGATTGTTCTTGGTGCGTCTTTGCAATACCTGGATGGTTCGGCGGATTTCATCATCACGGCCCACAACCGGATCCAGCTTCCCCTGTTCCGCTTGTTCTGTCAGATCAATTGTATATTTTTCCAGTGCCTGCCGTTGTTCTTCCGCGTTAGGATCATTCACACTTTCTCCACCGCGCAAGGCGTCAATAGCCTGTTCAATCCTTTTCCTGTCGGCATTGCCGTCCTTCAGCAGCTTTCCCAATGTGCCCTTATCTTCCAGTGCAGCAAGTACATAAAGTTCGCTGGAAATATAGTCATCATTTCGTTGCTGGGCGTATTTATCTGTCAGGTTAAGCAGTCGATCCAGATCCCTGGATAGGTGGACTTCGCCACCGCTACCTTCAATTTGTGCCATTTGATCGAGTGCTTCACCGAGTCTTGAACGCAATTGATTTACGTTGACGCCAGCGGCGTCGAGCAGGTGTCTGCTGGTGCCGCCGGTCTGATCCAGCAGGGCAGTCATCACGTGTACGGGTTCAAGAAACTGATGGTCGCGGCCAAGCGCCAGACTCTGTGCCTCCGCCAGAGCCTGTTGAAATTTGCTGGTTAGTTTATCTGCTTGCATGTTCGTATCCGCTCAAATTCAGGTACTCCTTCAATATCACCTTAACGGAGTACCAGTTACCCTTAAACATATGGGCGCAATGTCTAAAATCAAGCGTCGAGTATCGTAGGATGGGCAAAGGCTTCGCCGTGCCCATAAATCAATTGGATTTAGTGATGGGCACACTTCGTTTTGCCCATTCCTGGATTACAACATTCCAGGACAGGCTCTACTAGTAAACCCCTAGATCGAAATAGGATCGCGAGATCTTGTCAATGGCAACGACATAGGCTGCTGTGCGGAAATCCTCTATCTTGTCATTATTGTGCAGGGTCTCACTGAGTTCCTGATAAGCATTGCGCATGGTGTCATCCAGACCTGAGCGGACCAGATCCAGCTCATCCGCGCCACGTACTATTTCATTTCGCATCGACTCCGGCACGGTTTGATCCGTCAACGACTCCATTGCCGAGATAAGATTTTTTCCGCGCATCTCATCGAAACGACGTTCCATACGACCAAAGCGGATGTGAGATAAATTACGTATCCATTCAAAATAGGAGACCGTGACACCGCCCGCATTTACAAATGCATCGGGCAGGATAGTGATACCACGTGAGCGCAAAATCTCATCGGCTTCAAAAGTGACCGGGCCATTGGCCGCTTCGACGATCAAACTGGTTTTGATCCTCTCCGCATTCTCAGCGGTGATTTGTGCTTCCAGCGCAGCCGGAATGAGGATGTCACACTTTATTTCCAGCGCTGAGCCACCGTTCTCGGTGAAGGTGGCATCACTAAAGCCCTTGATCGTTTTATGTTTATTAATATGTTGCCGGACAGCCTCAACCGGCAGGCCGTCGTCATTGATCAAGGCACCATCGCGCTCGATAATAGCGATGATCTTTACATCGTCTTCTTCATCGAGTAATTTCGCTGCGTAATAGCCAACGTTTCCGAGTCCCTGAATAACAATTCGCTTGCCCCCCAGACCGCCACTCAAGCCGGCTGCCTTGATGTCATCGGGGTGTCGGAAGAATTCACGTATGGCATAGACTACACCACGGCCTGTGGCTTCGGTGCGTCCGCGAATGCCGCCATGGGCCACGGGTTTTCCGGTAACACAGCCGCTGTGGTTGATGTCTTCGGGATGGAGTAATTTATAAGTGTCAGCAATCCAGGCCATCTCCCGTTGACCGGTGCCCATGTCCGGTGCCGGTACATTGGTTGCCGGGCTTAAAAAGCCTTTACGTATGAGTTCCCGGGCAAAACGCCGGGTGATCAATTCCATTTCATCGCGCTCATATTTTGCCGGATCGATGAGCAAGCCACCTTTGGAGCCACCAAAAGGCACATCGACAATGGCGCATTTATAGGTCATCAGTGAGGCCAGTGCCTCCACCTCATCCTGATCAACCATAGTGGCAAAACGGATACCACCCTTGGCAGGCAGGCGATGGCTACTGTGTACTGCGCGCCAGCCGGTAAAGACTTCAATTTTGCCTTTTATATTGACAGGAAAATTAACCTGAATTATCGAATTGCAGGCCTTGATGGCGGCGGCGATGCCCGGATCCATATCCATAGCCCGAAAGGCTCGATCCGCCATGTGATTCACACTCTCGCTGAATGAAAGATTCTTATTGTTGTTATTGCTCATCGGTTTTCTCCCTGTATTGGCATCTGCTAGTTCAGTTAGAAGTCGCCCGTAGCGACAGCATAGTTTAATTACCCTTACTTTCCATCCAGATCAGACTTGCCATCCGCCCTGTAATTTTCTGCCGTCTATATGAATAGAAATCAATTTGATCATCATATGTACATTTATCGCAGGCATATATCATTGATATACCTCGATTTACCAGTTGATTACGAACGAGCGCATCGAGACTCGCCAACCATAGGCCATCAGCTGAATAACTGAAGGCATGATCCGTGCCTGGATACGCCTGTAAGCAGGCCTGGCGTACATCTGCCCCTACTTCATAGTTTTCAGCACGAATGTGTGGGCCAATCCAGGCCAGTATATTACTTTGCCCGGTCACAAAGCGAGCGATGACCTCATCCAGAATACCAGCGCATAACCCACGCCAGCCTAAATGTACTGCGGCAATCTGGCTGCCTTCCTTGTCGCACAGCAGTAATGGCAAACAATCTGCCGAGAGGACGGCGCAGACGATTTTGCGTTGACTTGTGTAACAGGCATCTGCAGTGGCATCCGCTGACCATTCCTCGCTATTGATTACACGATTGCCATGCACCTGTTGTAACCACAGTGGTGATGAAGGTAGTTGGAGTTGACGTTGAAGTAAGGCACGATTTCGTTCAACTGTTTCGACCTTGTCGCCAACATGCTGAGCTAAATTCAGGCCTGTGTATGGAGGTAAGCTGAAGCCCGATCCATGTGTCGTTGTCCCCGCTCTGATCCAGGCCGGAGCGGGCCAGTCAGCGCTAACCCAGAATGTGTCCTTATACTCCGCCAAGGTTGTATTTAGCCTGAATCATCTTCCAGGTTTTTCAACAAATATTGAAAATCATCGGGTGGAAGCGCGGAGAATGTCATGGCTTCACCTGTTTGCGGGTGATCCAGTCCTAGATCGCTTGCATGCAAGGCCTGGCGGGGGAATTGTGCAATTGTTTGCCTGAGTGTTTCCGAACAATTCTTCGGTAATCGATTGCGTCCACCATAAATGCTGTCACCAACAATGGGATATCGAATATGAGCCATGTGCACTCTTATCTGATGAGTGCGTCCGCTTTCCAGTTTTAATTGAATGTGGGTGTGAGAGGAATATTTTTTCAGTATCCGATAATGTGTAACGGCCGCTTTTCCAGATTCAGTTACCGCCATGCGTTTACGTTGGATATGATGTCTGCCGATCGGCGCATCAACGGTGCCACCAGCCGTCATAATGCCGTGAACAACGGCCTGATAATGTCGTTTAACAAGGCGTTGCTGTAACTGGTCCACCAGATAGGTATGGGTCGAAGGTGTAAGAGCGATCACCATCAAACCTGAGGTATCTTTATCCAGTCTTTGCACAATGCCGGCTCTTGGCACCTGCTCAAGTTGCGGTGAAAAATAGAGCAGGGCATTTAGGAGGGTATGCCGTGGGTTACCGGCACCCGGATGGACAACCAGACCCGCTGGCTTATTGATGATGATAAAAGTCCCATCTTCATGGACAATATTCAGAGAAATCTTTTCCTTTTCCCATTTCTGCTGGATCTCAAATTCTGCTT
>JAPUGI010000247.1 GCA_027292925.1 Gammaproteobacteria bacterium | reverse complement strand
CTACATGGCGGTGATCAGCCATCTAGTCCAGAGGACGCGAAGCAACATATGTCGAAATATATGGCCTGGTTATCTTCATTGGGCGACTCAGCTGTTAGTCCTGCTAATCCGCTTAAGAATACCATCACGGTAAACTCTGATGGTACTGTTACCACTGGAGGCACAACGACTATGTCTGGTTACACAATAATTGACGTGGATTCTATGGATGCGGCACTGTCGATGGCAAAGGCCTGCCCTTTTCTTGATGTTGGCGGTTCACTCGAGGTGTCAGAGTTAATGGAGATGCCTGGCCAAAAATAAACAATACAATCGCATCCGTTCGGAACGCAAATAGCCCCGCTCATGGCGCGTTTTACTTTATGTTTCCGGTGATTTGGAACATTAGGCGACCAATTAAACTATGAGTCTTTAAACGCTATGGACCTAAAGGTGCATCTTTTCTCAACCAACCAGTAGAACGAGATGAAGGATAGTATTCTATGATTGATCGCGAATTAGACATTCACACCGGGGAGGGTGTGATGAACACCTTTGTCACTCATCCCGAAGAGGGTGGACCGCATCCGCCTGTGTTGTTCCTGATGGATGCGCCGGGCAAGCGTGAAGAATTGCACGATATGGCACGTCGGCTTGGATCGGCCGGGTACTACGTGATGTTGCCTAACCTCTACTATCGGCGTGTGCGCGAGTTTCGGATGGAGTTGTCCAGCAGAGAGGTGATGTTCGAGCACATGGATTCGCTTAGCAATGCGATGGTGTGTGAGGATATTCAGGTGCTACTGGATTATGCCGTGGCGGATAATGCCGCCCGTGAAGGCAAGATCGGTTGCGTCGGCTATTGTATGAGTGGACCGTTCGCGTTTGCCGCAGCGGCTGCCTTCCCCGATCGCATCGCGGCAGCGGCGTCCTTTCATGGTGTGCGTCTCTACACCGGGGCGAAAGACTCGCCACATTTGGACGCTGAGAAAATCAGGGGCGAGATGTACTTTGGTTGTGCGGAGACCGATGAGTATGCGCCCAGCCAGATGATTATTGATCTGGAGGACTACCTGGATGGCACCGGGATCAACTTTCGTGTCGAGTGGTATCCGGGTACGGAGCATGGATTCGTTTTCCCTTTAAGGGAGGGCAAGTACCACAAGCTATCGGCAGAACGGCATTGGGAAAGATTGCTGTCGATGTATGGCCGTTGTTTATAGCGGCGTGCTGCAATCACAGGGTGTTCGGCTCGGGTTCGCCACAACCCGGCTCACCGTTTAAGCTAGCGTCAGAGGGCAACATGAACAAACCAATGTTAAATGAATTCAACACCCTGACCTTCGATGTCGTCGGTACACTAATCGACTTCGAAACCGGGATCCTCGAGTGGTTCCGACCGACACTCGCTAAAAAAAGCGTAGAAAAGACCGACGAAGAAATTCTCACAGGCTTCGCCATCTGTGAGGATAGATACCAACGCATTGCCCCTGACAAACCGTTTACAGCCATGCTGCCACTAATCTATCGGGACATGGCCTCTCAGTGGAATATTGAAGCCAGCGATAACGAGGCCGATGAGTTTCAAAAATCCATCCAGTCCTGGCCCGCGTTTGCGGACACGGTGGCGGCACTCGAAGAACTCAAGACACGGTATAGACTCGTGGCCGTTACCAATGCCGATGCCTGGGCGTTGAAGTACATGAGCGCCACTATGGATGATCCATTCGACGAACAGATTACCTGCGATGAGGTGGGATTGAACAAGCCAGACCCGCGTGTGTTCGAATATGTTTTGGAAAAGCTGGCCCCTCTTGGTGTCAGCAAAGGAGATATTCTCCATACGGCTCAAAGCCAGTATCACGATATAATTCCTGCGATGAAGCTGGGATTTTCAACCATGTGGATAGAGAGACGTCACAGTAAGGGAAGCTTCGGAGCTACCCCGAAACCGAGTCGTGTAGTTGAGCCTACTTTTCATGCGAATTCCATGGAGGATTTCGTTCGACAAGTCCGGGAGCAAGTTGATTAGCCTTGTAACAAGCCGTTGCGGCCGGGCAAAATGCACCAGTAACGGGCATTTTGCCGCCGAATATAGCGTTCGAATTCCAGCTATTGCTAGGTATAAATCTAATCTCACACAGGTGTAGCAAATTATGATTGCGGTAATTTTTGAAGTGTTTCCCGCGCATGGGAAAGTACAGGAATATCTAGATATTGCTGCGGAATTGAAACCTCTATTAGAGGATATTGACGGTTTTATTTCCATAGAACGATTTTCAAGTCTTGTGGAGGAAGGAAAAATATTATCCCTTTCATTTTGGCGAGATGAGAAAGCCATAGAGGAATGGAGAAACATGGAAGCTCATCGTCTGGCACAGAAAAAAGGACGTGAAGGAGTATTTGCCGATTATCGATTGAGAATAGCGCATGTCAGTAGGGACTATGGGATGAAAACCAGAGCACAGGCACCATCCGACAGCAGGCTAATACATGATAAATCCAACAGGTAGCCGCACAGGAATAATACTCGCTTTTCTCCTGTGAGCCAGGCGTTAAATTCTTAATTAAGAGCCTCAGGGAGACTCAAATATGTCAAATGACAGGGCAGTATCCGAACATTACCTACACGGAGATTTACTGAAAGCAATTCAGGCCGCTATTCCCAGGCTAGGCAAAACACTTGATAGTATAACAATCGAAGACCTTGCTCCTGTTGATGAGTTTCATATTGGCGGGCGCCAGGCAACCGAGCATTTTGTAGGTCAACTAAATATTTCTGAGCAAGACCATATACTCGACGTGGGATGCGGCCTGGGAGGCGCTGCACGTTATGTTGCGAACAGGTATAACAATCATGTTACTGGAATTGACTTGACAGAAGAATACATTGAAACAGGAAATGCCCTGTGCGCCTGGGTTAAACTGGATCAGCATATCAGCCTTCACCAGGGTAGTGCGCTGTCTATGCCTTTCCAGGATGAAACATTCGATGGTGCTTATATGATGCATGTAGGGATGAATATTGATGACAAGGCCCGGCTGTTTAACGAAATATATCGGGTGTTACGACCGGGGGCATGTTTTGGTGTTTACGATGTCATGCGAGACAAGCACGGTGAGTTAACTTACCCGGTTCCCTGGGCAACAGAGAAAAGCACCAGCAATTTAGCTGCACCTGACCAATATAAACATGCTTTGGAAAATGCCGGGTTTGTGGTTTCCAAAGAAAACAATCGGCGAGAATTTGCGGTAGATTTCTTTAAACGACTTGCTGAAAAAGTAGCGGCTGACGGTGGTCTGCCTCCGCTCGGCCTGCACACTTTAATGCAGCAAAGCACAGCGGTTAAAATAAAAAACATGATTGAAAATATTGCAGCAGAATATATCGCGCCGGTTGAAATTATTGCCCATAAACGTTAAAAAATATAACGAATAAGGTTAGATTGTGTGAGGCACGAGCCACAATCTGAACAATGCGTATCGGCTGGCGTCAGTTGAAGCAAAGTTTTAATTGGAGAGATCATGTTACTCAAAGGTTCATGCCATTGTGGTTCAGTCAGGTTTCAAGTTGAGTCGACTCATCCCTATCCATACAATTTGTGCTATTGCTCGGTGTGCCGTAAAACTGCTGGTGGAGGAGGTTACGCCATCAACCTGGGTGGAAAGTTTGAAAGCTTAAGCATTGACGGTAAAGAGCATACGAGCATTTATCTTGCAATCATAGATGGCCAGCAAAACCCGGCCGAACGACATTTTTGTAAACACTGTGCCAGTGCCCTGTGGATTTACGATCCGCGGTGGCCAGAATTAGTCCACCCATTTGCCTCGGCAATCGACACTGAATTGCCAATACCACCAGAGAGAACGCATCTAATGCTGGGTAGTAAAGCTAACTGGGTGGAACTCGAGCCGAAACCAAATGACAAATGTTTTTCAGAGTATCCAGAAGAAGGCATAGCTCAATGGCATGAAAGGTTAGATTTAAATAAATGAGCCGGAACAAGCGATCAAATGCATGAACACTGACCCGTTACAAGCGTCCTGCCGGTAAAGGCGGGAGTGTTGGAATTAAAAAACAGAAATCATCACATGAAAACATTAAAGTCATTATTGGCACTCCTGGTTTTGGCCTCTGCCGTTCTGCTTTTTGCTATTCCTCACAGTCCACTGGCACAGCCATGGAATGTATTCGGCGGGCATATTATTACTGCCACAGTGGGTGTGATATGTGCGTAGTTTGGATAGATAGTATTGATCATTTGGCGGTTTAGTGACTAATGCCCGATACACTCATTCTTCAGTCTCATCGGCAACCGTTGCCGTACCCGTGGATAGAATCTTGCCTGGAATCCGTGTCTCGCTGGTCTGAGAATAATAGCTTTGATTATCGGTTTATCGGTGATGAACTTTTTGATTCGGTACCAGCGCCATTATTGGAAAAAACTGCGAAGCAAAAGATAATCGCGACCGATCTGGCGCGATTACGTGCTCTGCAGGATGGTTTGCGACAGGGTTATGCCACTGTGATCTGGTGCGATGCCGATTTTCTGATTTTTAATCCAGTGGAATTTGTATTGCCGGACTGCAGCTATACGCTGGGTCGTGAGGTCTGGGTTCAGGTTGTTACCAATAACCGGCTTAAAGCTTATAGCAAGGTTCACAATGCCTTCATGATGTTTCGTGCGGGCAATAGTTTCCTGAATTTTTATGCCGAAACGGCCGAGCGATTGCTGCACCTGAATTGCGGCCATATGCCACCGCAGTTTATAGGTCCCAAACTACTGACTGCCCTGCACAATATTGCTATCTGCCCGGTGATGGAGACGGCCGGAATGCTGAGCCCACTGGTGATCAGGGATTTGATTAAGGGTCAGGGTGCGGCGCTGGACATGTTCAGACGAGAGTCCCCGGTTCAGATTTGTGCCGCTAATTTGAGCGGTTCCCTGGTCGAACCGGAATCGATTAGCAATGATGATATGCGGCGACTGATTGAAGTACTGGCGGTGGGTGGTGTTGGGAAACAAAAATACCCTCCCGGCAGAGAGGGAACTATATCTCTCCTTCCGTGAGAATCTGCAATGCGGTTTATTAAAGCTGTTTGTTTGATTCTTGTTTGCGCTACTATAAACCCGCGCTGAAGGCAGAGCGAGCACCAACCTGAGCCTGGTTGCTGACGGCATAGCCAATAAATGAGCAGAAAATCAAAATGCCAAAATTTCTGAGCAAACAAAAAGTCGATCTCTACCATGAGCAGGGTTATCTCTCTCCGATTGACGTGATGCCGGAAGATGAGGCACTGGCCTACAAGAATCGGCTGGAGCAGGCAGAACTGGATTATCCAGATCAGATAAACGCGGAAAACCGTAACAATGCCCATTTGTCATTTGCCTGTCTCGACGAGCTGGCGCATCACCCGGTGATTCTAGATGTGGTAGAGGACCTGATTGGCCCCGACATTTCCCTGTGGGGCACTGTTCTTTTTATTAAGGAACCGCAGAGTGCCGGTTTCGTTAGCTGGCACCAGGACGCGACCTATATGGGAATCAAACCACATGAGTATGTCACTCCCTGGCTGGCGCTGACACCCAGTAATCGGCAAAGCGGCTGCATGAGCATGATACCGGGCAGCCATGCTGGTCGCATACGCGAACATGAGGAGACCTTTGCTGAAGATAATATTCTTACCCGCGGTCAGGCAATTGCCGGGGTCGATGAGTCTAAAGCGGTCGATTTAATTCTCAGGCCCGGGCAAATGTCGCTGCACAATTCCGAGATCATTCATGGCTCACAACCGAATTGCAGTAACAACCGACGTATCGGCTTTGCCATGCAATCCTATATGCCGCCACCGGCGAGGCAAGTCCTCGGTGAAAATTACTGGTTGAAAATTCGTGGTAAGGCGTTTCCCGGGGACCGCATCACGTTGGCGCGCCCGCGTTTTGATATGGATCCAGGGGGTATCGAAAGGCGAAGACTGGCAAACGACAACTGGGCCAGTATTCTGTACCAGGGTGCGAATCAAAAACGGGCTTACTAGAAATTAATTTTTATTATCGGACTCCCGTTGCTGGTCGAGCTCATCCTGGTCCTGCAAAATTCGGTATGCGGGCCCTTCCAGGGCATCGAATCGCAGGTATGATCGCAGCAACCCTGGGTAGTAGCCTGATTCATGTTGAACCTAGAAACCTCAGTTGTCCGCTAGAGACCTCAACTAACATGTTGATAAATTTACTGTTAATTGCTTTTATCGCATTCACCAGCAGGCTGAAGACCGCTATCACGAGCAATGCACCTGTTAGCGCACCGGTGACGGCGTTACAACTCCTTGAAAGAGCTGGCTATTCCGCGTCGTTGTGCCTTGTCACCGGCACGCTAACAGGCACCTTGCATGCAATTCAACCGAGGTTTCTAGGTTGAAATGGATTACGCATG
>JAPUGI010000246.1 GCA_027292925.1 Gammaproteobacteria bacterium | reverse complement strand
GGCGACATCAACACGATCCGGTAATTCATAGATTTCTGCACCAGGATCTTCAAGAGAATCGAACCAGTAGCTGATCTGGCTGTAATCGTCCATCAGGTTTGTAGCAACGCCAGCGCAGCCTGGGCCCTTTTAGCCACGCCTTGTCTCTGCCTGTCGAGGTCCACTTCACGGTCGCGGCCCATGGCGCCCACCAGATACCGCTTATAGACTCCCTGGCCAATTGCTGCCAGGCGCCAATGAGAAAACGCACGATAGTAGTTAATACCTGAAAGATCCCGGCCGGTTTTTGCTTCATAAATCTTGACGATTTCTTCGCGGCCGGGATAGCCACCTGCTGCGGTCGGAGACTGGTCACCTTCTCCCTGCTCTTCAGGTTCACCCGGGGAAACCCAATTGTTCAAAATGTAACCCACATCCGCAAACGGATCACCAAGGGTGCATAGCTCCCAGTCAAGTATAGCCTCGACCTTATCGTCCCTGACAATCATATTCCCTAGTCGGTAGTCACCATGGACAATGCTAGCGCCAATCTGCTCCGGCATTGTGTCGGTCAAGATACGGCAACTTTCTTCCATTTCCGGCACTTCGTGTGTTTTTGATGACCCCCACTGCCGGGTCCAGCGTTTAAGCTGACGAGTGAGATAAGCTTCCTTCCTGCCAAGATCCCCCAATCCAACGGCATCCATATTTATCGAATGCAGATCGCATAGAATATCAATGACCTGCAGTCCAATTGCACGTCTACCTGATTCCTGAACTTTTGCTCCGGCAACAGAATCGTTTAATACCAACCCATCAACATATTCCATTACATAGAAATCCGCGCCGTTAACGTGGCTGTCCCGGCAAAGCCCATAAGTGACAGGCACAGGAACATCCGAGTCTCTCAAGGCATGGATGATTTTGTGCTCTCGCCCCATATCATGGGCACTTTCAAGCACCTGCCCGAGTGGTGGTCTGCGCAGTACATAACTGTTTCCGGCTTCATCCTCACACTTGAAGGTCAAATTCGAATGGCCACCAACTATCAGTGAAAAACTAACCTCACCTTGCAACGCGGGTACTTGTCGTTTTAGCCAGGATACAACCCGGGCTTCATCGATACCTTCTGGCATTATCTCTCCAACCTAGCCGCGACTGTACAGCATGATCGTATCCCGATGCTCCGGGTAGCTTTCTATCAGAGGCTCCCTTTCCCCCAATTCAAAATCACTCCACTCAAAAGCAGGAGCACAGTTAGAACCGATAAGTGCCCATTGCCCTCCTTCCAACAGTCGAGTTCCCTGCCAATGATGGCGAGGAATAACCAGTTGCGGATCTCCGCCCTGGTCGATGGCAGACAATCGCGTTTGAGTGAATTTGCCATCAAGATCAATTTGAAGTGTCTCGAGTGCGTCGCCCGCATAGAAGTGGAGAATCTCGACTACCTTGAGCCGATGCAGCGCTGAAAACTCTTCCACGGTAATGAGGTAATAGATAGAAGACTGCGATCGGTTTTCAGGATCCTGGTATACCTCTTTGAAATAACCACCTTCTCCAGGCAAAGGCACCAGGTTGAATCGGTCGATAATCTCCTGGGCCGTCACGAAATGTTAGCCTCCTATCGCCGCCGTTTTTAATTCGTCGTAACTATCCTGCAGACATTGCGCAAAAAATTCTGGATGCGGCATCATATCGCGACAGGAATTCGCAGTAATCGCAATGTTGCCGTTATAGCTGGAAGCATCCATCCCGGACATCTGTTCCATGGCAATTCCCCTGGAAAGTGACTGTGTTAAGAGGGTATCAATATTGTGATATGTTGTCTCTTTCGCATTATCACACTGTCCATGAAGATTAAAACCGCGCTCTGCCATATGATCAGCGAGGATATTTCCATCCTCAAACTGCAGGAAGAAGATCTACCTGAACCTGGTGACGATGAGGTACAAATCAGTGTCAAGGCCTGTGCGGTTAACTTCACGGACATTCTGATGATTCAGGATAAATACCAGTTCAAGCCTCCTCTACCGTTTGCACCGGGTGGTGAACTGGCAGGTGATGTCAGAGCTATCGGGCAAAACGTTTCAACCTTAAAGGTGGGTGACCGGGTTGTTACCGGAACCCGGTATGGGGGATTTTCAGAGGCAATCAATGTCCCTGCAAGATCGGTCAAAGCCATTCCTGGCTCCATCGCCTATGAGAAAGCCGCATCTTACGGCACGGCATATCTCACAGCTTATGTCGCCCTGAATATCCGAGGGAAACTGCAAGCAGGAGAAACCCTTCTGGTACATGGCGCAACTGGTGGTGTTGGTATGGCAGCCGTGGACCTTGGCAAACACATGGGCGCACATGTGATCGCAACAGGTGGCACCGATGAGAAACTTAGCGTGGTTAAATCAAGAGGTGCAGACCATGTCATCAACTACACCATGGAAGATGGATCACTGGGCGGATTTCGCGCAAAAGTAAAAGAGTTCACCGATGGAAACGGCGCTGATGTGATCTATGACCCGGTAGGCGGCAGCGTTTTCGATGAATCCATGAGATGCATCAACTGGGGTGGCCGCATCCTCAGCATCGGGTTCACCAGTGGTGTCTGGCCAAAAGCTGCGGTGAACCACATCCTCATCAAACAGATTGCAGTAATTGGAGTGCGTGCAGGAGAAATCGGCAGGCGAAACCCGGAACTAGGCAAACGTAACAGCGAGGCACTCTATAAACTATTAAAAGATGGCGCGATCGACCCTTACGTCTGCGCAGGCTTCCCCCTGGAACAAGCCGTTGATGCCTTGAAGATGCTGGTAGACAGAAAAGTGATCGGTAAAGTGGTTGTTACCATGAACGGGTACACCTTCTGACGAAGTCATCCTGCCTGTCCTGAGCCATAGGCGAAGGAACTCGAACGATCTTCTTCGATATCCGACGAGATCCTTCGACTGCGCTCAGGATGATGGTTTCGCCATCAGGATGACCGCTTCGCTGTCACGACTCCACTCTCCAGCAATTTTTCAATGTCGCTTTCTACGTATCCTGCCTCCATCAGTATCTCCCAGGAATGCTCACCAATTTCGGGTGCGTCCGCTGGCGGTCTCTGATTCTCTCCATGAATTTGAATTGGATTGGCAACCGTCCACTGGTAGTCAGGATTATCGGAATTGGTTTTGATAATTATTTCGTTTTCGATTAAATGAGCATCCTGGACCACATCACAGATTTTCTC
>JAPUGI010000245.1 GCA_027292925.1 Gammaproteobacteria bacterium | reverse complement strand
CCGAAGAGTCGTTAATGGTGAGAGGGATTCCAGCGCTGTTGAGCCGAATTAATAAAGAGCACTTGGTAAGGGATGTTTTGTCTGACTTTCTAGAATAAGGCTCGACGTTACGTATCAAGGAACATAAGGATGAAATTCTTTCAACCATGGCTTGTCATGGTTCCGTGCGAGCGAACCGGAGACTGACCATACCGGAAATGAATGCACTGTTGCGTGATATGGAAGATACCGAGCGAAGCGGACAGTGCAATCACGGACGGCCCACCTGGTCTGAATTATCTGTTGCAGAGTTGGATAGTCTGTTCCTGCGGGGAAGATAAATAATCCATGAAACTTAATGCCATCGTTATCACTGGTCCAACCGCCAGTGGTAAATCGGATCTGGCAATTGAGATAGCGCGAACCCATTCCATGGAGATTGTGAGTGTGGATTCAGCGCTTGTATATCGCACCATGGATATTGGTACTGCAAAACCGGGTGAGAAGGTTCGCCAGGAAATTTCGCACCACCTGATTGATATCCGAGATCCCGGAGATCCCTATTCCGCCGCAGAATTTCGAGCCGACGCCATAAAGGTAATCGAGGACATCCATCATCGAGGAAATACTCCCCTGCTGGTAGGTGGAACCATGTTGTACCTGAAGGCGCTAAAAGACGGTATTGCCGAATTACCTTCAGCTGATCCACAAATCAGGGCACGCATACTTGAACAAGCTGAAAACGAAGGTTGGCTGTCCCTTCATGAAAGACTTCAACAAGTGGATCCAGAGGCCGCGTTAAGAATCAGTTGCAACGATCCACAGCGACTGCAACGAGCACTGGAGGTATATGAAATCACCGGTGAAACTATCACCGACCTGCATCGGCTCAAGAGATCAGAATGTCCGTTTCACCTCGTTGAAGTTGCCATCATGCCAACCGACAGAAAAGCGTTGCATCAACGCATTGCAGAACGATTTGAAAAGATGTTGGCACGGGGGTTTATGGCGGAAGTGCAGGAATTGTATGAACGAGGGGACCTGAGCCCGGATTTGCCATCCATCAAGGCGGTAGGCTATCGCCAGGCCTGGGCGCATCTACAGGGGGAAATTGACTATGCAACAATGCGGGAAAGAGCCATTACAGCGACCAGACAACTGGCCAAACGGCAATTTACATGGCTTCGCAGCTGGAAAAACCTCAATGTAATAGGCTCGCCTGATCGGGCACAGGTCTTGAAAATTCTCAAAGGTGCCAGCATATTACCTATATCCTGACGTATACTTCTTTACTTCAGAAGGTTGTCACTGATTTTGAGCCAGATCAGTCGGCCGCCGTATCCGCATCTCGGATGCAACAGCTGTTTCATAAACGCGACCGGCGTTTTACAAACTAGCAACAGGTGTTAGTAGCGCGCTACCAGAACCCACCAGCTCACTTTATGAAGGGTTCGCAAGATTCAAAATTGGCGAACAAGACCTAAGCAGGAGAGCAAAATGTCAAAAGGGCAATCGTTACAAGACCCTTTCCTAAATGCCTTAAGGAAAGACCGAATACCGGTATCTATATACCTGGTGAGCGGTATCAAGTTACAAGGACAGATAGAATCATTCGATCAATTCGTCATCTTGCTGCGAAACACTGTAAGTCAAATGATTTACAAGTCAGCAATATCTACCGTGGTTCCTTCGCGGAACGTGAAAATTTCGACCGAAGATGAAGATGGAGATGAAGATGAAACCTAGGGAAATCATATCTTTTGTTTTTTGAGCGACCGGAATCTGGCACCAAAACATTGCTGGTGCACATCCAGCAAAATGACTCCGAACTGGCAACCGTTTCTGAATTGCGGGAATTGGTTGTAGCCGCAGGGCTTGAACCCGTTGCTTGTATCGAAAGTCGCCGTAAGGACCCGCATCCTGGCACCTATATCGGTGCAGGCAAACTAGAGGAAATTGCGAAAGTAGCGATACAAGTGGACGCGGCGCTTATCGTGTTTGATGAAGATCTTTCGCCGACCCAGGAACGCAATATCGAAAAAGAACTGGGCAGGCGAGTGTTAAGCCGTACAGGTCTGATCCTGGAAATATTTGCACTAAGGGCAAGGACTCACGAGGGTAAGCTGCAGGTAGAGCTAGCTCAGCTACAGCATGCATCTACGCGGCTGGTCAGGGGATGGACACACCTTGATCGGCAGCGGGGTGGGTCTGGCAGAGGCCAGGGTTCATCTGCGGGATTAGGTGGCGCTGGTGAGAAACAGCTGGAAGCTGATAAACGTATGCTCAGTGATCGGATCAAGAAGATTAACCGGAGGCTTGGCAAGGTCCATAGACAGCGCAGCCAGAACCGTAAAGCGAGAAAAAGATCAGATGTCAAATCGGTATCCCTGGCAGGGTATACCAACGCAGGGAAATCAACGTTGTTCAACCGCCTGGCGCAGGCCGATGTTCATGTGGCAGATCAATTGTTTGCCACGCTTGATCCAACCCTGCGATGCCTGGAATTACCACTTGTAGGCGAGGTAATAGTATCGGATACAGTCGGTTTCATTCGAAAGTTGCCCCATACGCTAGTCGATGCATTTAGTGCGACCCTGGAAGAAGTGACCCAGGCCAACCTCATATTACACGTGGTTGATGCATCGGCACCTGAGCGACAGGAAAGGATTGAGGAAGTGAACAGGGTGCTCGCGGAAATAGACGCGCAAGTCGTACCGCAACTGCTTGTTTATAACAAGTCGGATCTGGTGGCGAAATCCCCCACCATCGAGCGAGACCGCCACGGTAAGCCTGTCCGGGTGTGGGTGTCAGCCCTGGCGGGCGAAGGCATGAATTTACTCAGCGATTGTCTGGCTGAACTCCTGGCGGAAGACATTGTTGAAACCACCATTACGCTGGCACCTGATCAGGGACGGCTGAGGGCGCAATTGTTCGAATCGGGGATAGTGGTTAGTGAAAGCACCGATGAGGAAGGGAAGATTAATCTGGAACTGCGCATAGAGCAGCGCAACCTGGAGAGGCTCACCGGCGTTAAACACTAGTTTCCATGGGATTGAACTGCGCGAGCCTGCCCCAATATTAAACTAATCGACCATTTTTGAATCGGTGTGATTAATGAGCATAAAAATGGGAAAATGTCGGTCTGTCTTATGGGAAATTTGATTGGAGCTAAATATGGCGTGGAATGAGTCGGGCGGTGGTAACAAGGGTGATAAGGATCCCTGGGGAAATAAGGATGATCAGGGACCACCTGATCTGGATGAAGCATTTCGTAAGTTGCA
>JAPUGI010000244.1 GCA_027292925.1 Gammaproteobacteria bacterium | reverse complement strand
CCACCGACATCACCTTAGGATCGTCAGAGTGCACGGCGACACCCTGCTCGACCTCACGATCGAACCGCCGGTAGATCGTGCGGAACTTGTAAGCCGTAAACTCTTTCCGAACTTTCCCAACCCGCTTCTGAATGAACAGGATCGGCCTTCCGTCTTCTATGTAGATCGCCGCGCTGATCAGCATCCATAAAGGCAGAAACAACAAAAAACCCAAGGCGGCTAGTGCAAAATCGAAAACCCGCTTTGTCAGGGGCTCGCGAATCGGAGTTCCCAGCAGTTTCGCTGCTTGGCTCCCGACATTTGGTTCCATCTTCTCTTCTCTTTCTTCCTTACCCTTTTGCTGCTTGATTTCTTGAGTTACATTGGTCAAGATTCACTCCGGTTACTCAGGTAATTCGATGTTCTCTGGCGCAGTATATGCGAGATTGCAGGAAGCGTATTAGTCGGACGGACTGCCGGCCTCGCTGAGCACCTGCTCTAAAATGCCTTCATACGAGGTAATCGCACGGCGGAAGGAAAAGTGACACTCCGCGTACGCCCTCCCATTGGCTCCAAACCGCTCTCTCATCTCTCGGTCGTCATAAAGTCGCAGTATCACCTGCATAAGCTCATCCGGTCGTTCCGGTGGCACAATCAATCCTGCCTCACTTCTCGCAACCAGGTCGGCAGCATCTCCCATCGGATCGACAATAGCTACAATTGGCCTAGAGACGGCCATGATGCTTTGAATCTTCCCTGGAATCGCGGGCGACTTGAGAGTCTTGGTAAGGGGAACCAGACACACATCTGATGCACGTAACAGCTCAAAATATTGGTCTTTAGACTGCATTGGCAAAAATCGAACATTCCTCAAGCCGCTAGCGAGCTGCTCCCACTTGCCCCTGTAAACCCCTTCTCCAACTAATAGGAAAACAATATCCGTCTTATGTTCAAGCATCCTCGCACATTCCATTACGCTGGTAAGATCTTGAGCAAATCCCATCACACCAGCGTAGGAGATGACAAAGAAATCGGAAAGTCCGTGTGTTCTCCGAAATCCGTTTTCTCTTGGGGCAGGTAGAATCCGATCGACATCGACCCAGTTAGGAATCAAGCTGATTTTTTTTGCGGCCAGACCTTTACGGTTAACCAGAATCTCTCGGCTCCTCGGAGCTGGAACAATAATATGAGCAGCGTTCCGGTAGCACATTTTTTCAAGTTGCTCTGCCATGGTGATGGCGACTCGATTCCTGAGTAAGCCTAAGTCGATAGCAGTCTGTGGGTAGAAGTCGTGGAGATTAATCACATACGGTGCCCCTATCCACCGTCCGTAAAGGTAGCCGGCCAATGCTAAAGGGAGTGGGGGCGAATAGATCAGGACGATGTCGGCCGTACGCCACCGGCGTGCCGCCAGGGCAAATGTCATCCCTAACCCAAGATGATCAATCGCCCGAAGCACAGGGGCTCGAACCAACGCGGAGAAACTTTTCACTCGAATGACATCAATAGCATCTAATCGATCCCGCGCCTTTGGCCTTGAGGTCTGTCCGCTCCGTCGTCCTGATGGAATGTAGTCGGATGGCATCTTCGTTACTGCCCCTACCTCATGCCCCCGTTCCACGAGACCAACTGCAAGCTCATGAAAGAGATGTCCAGAAGCTCGCACCTCTGGAGGGAAGCGCTCAGTTAGCATGAGTATTCGCATAAGTCCAAGTTGCCCTTTTCCTCACAACCCTACAGTGCGTCTTCTCTGAACGAACGTGAAATGTCTAAATGATAGTCGGACGGTTTATGACGCGAAAATTTTTCTTCCCGTAAGCGCCATAAGAGATCTCCAGTGATCCGGTCAGACGCCTTTCCATCACCCAATGGATTTGGCCACGTTTTTCCATATAGACACTCCAGCTTTCCAAACACGACATCGTGGGGATAATCCTCTGGGCGCGTTGGGTCAACTTTCACGCATGACCCAACGTCGTACACCTGTGGTCGCTCCGTCGCCTTTCGAATCTGTAGCGACGGAATCTGTAAAACACATGTTTCTTCTACCACGGTGCCCGAATCCGTGATTACACCTCGCGAGTTCGTCATTAAGATTAGCATCTCCTGATACCCGATCGGGTCAACAACGATGACATTTGGGGAAATCTCGAGCACATTGTCTCTTAAAACCTTTTGTGTTCGATAGCTCGCCGCAAAGTATATTTTTCTATCCGTGGCTCCTACTAGTGTCAGAATGTTCCGAAGCGATTGAATGTCGTGAACATTTTCACGCCGATGACGTGTCATCGGCGTGAAAATGTTCGCCTCTTTGGATGCCCCGATCATTAAAGAATGAGCCCTTTGCGAGTGCATCATAGTAACTTTTTCTCTCGTAGTAGTACTTATTCAGCACGTCAACGATGGGATTACCAACAACTACTATGCTATCAGGATTTAAACCCTCTGCGATGCCTTGGTCTTTATACTCTTCGAAATACGCGTAGATCACATCAGACAAATGGTCAATGACGGTTCGGTATTTCTCTTCGGGCATCCGCCAATCATACGACCGCATGCAACCCTCAATATGTACAATGGGGATATTCAATTGTGCAGCTGCCAGACACCCCATCACCGTATTTGTATCACCAAGGAATACAACAGCTTCTGGCTTTATTTGATCCAGCACCGGGTAGAGGCGGCCAATCACGGCAGAACTAATCTCCGCATCGGTCTCACCGTTGGCATTCAGTTCAATGTCAGGCGGATTCACATCCAATTCCCGGAAAAATATATCTTTCAAGTTATCAGAATAATGCTGGCCTGACCAAATGAAGCACACTTCGAAGTCCGGATAAGACCGGATCGCGTTTAGAATCAAGCTGGCTCTAATGACATCCGGTCGAATACCCAAAACGATTGCGAGCTTTTTCTTTCCCATGTTTTTCATCCAGGAACTTCACTTATCCATAACATCTACAAGCAGAACGCATCAGCTACATCTAGCGTGTTGACTCACGCCTCACATTTTAGTCAGCAGTCCTTCAATCGCATTTTGCATTGGTTTTGAAAAACCATATAAGTTCTTCAACGTAAAATATCTGGTGTCCAAAACACGATCTACAGAATAATCCTCGCATGGTGATGCCTTAACCATCACATCCGTCTTAAAAACATTCTTAAACAATTGCAAAAGGTCGTATTTTGATACCACCTCATTGGGGCATAAATGGTGTATGGGCCCTTCACGCCTGACTTCATCAAATCGATTCTTCTCGATCAAGGTACGGCACAAGTTTGCAATTTGGAGTGTGGTCACCCCATTCCACTTGTGATCGGTGTAGCCAAAAACCTCTGCGCCTTGTGACTGAGAAAGAA
>JAPUGI010000243.1 GCA_027292925.1 Gammaproteobacteria bacterium | reverse complement strand
GATAGCAGAAATGCCGCGAATATCGAATTTGATAACGCCGAGGGAGTTCTGATAGGTGAAGAAGGTAAGGGCGCCGATATTCTCGATACAGCACTGGATACGGGTCGGGTTCTTCTCTCTGCCGAAATGTTGGGCGGCCTGCAAGAGTGTTTCGAACGAACCATTGAGTACCTGAAGGTACGTGAACAATTTGGCGTCCCCATAGGATCTTTCCAGGCGTTGAAACATCGTGCAGCACAAATGTTCTGCGAGGTTGAATTATCCAAATCTGTAGTGCTGGAAGCATTATCTGCTTTGGATGAAGATTCTGACGAAATTGCTGAACTTGCCAGCCTTGCCAAGGCTAGACTCAATGACACCTACAACCTTGTTAGCAGCGAGGGTGTGCAGATGCATGGTGGTATTGGCATGACCGATGAATATGAAATCGGTTTTATTATGAAGCGGTCACGAGTGTGTGAGCATACTTTTGGTAATAGTGCCTTTCACCGTAACCGTTATGGTGAACTACAAGGTTATTGAGACTGGCAAAAACTTTTTTGCCGGAACGCCTGGAAACTGTTGGCAACTTAAGGTCAATAAAAAGCCCCGCGATCAAGCGGGGCTTCGGTTTTACACGTGTTTTCCGTAGTTGTACATCACGACTCCAAGCATCCCAAAAGGAATTTTGACCTTGGCGTCTTTCGTACATTGGCAGTTTTTGTTGTCCGCCTTGAAGGGATAATTACTCCCTGAAAACAACATTACTCCTTTCCCGGTGCATTGTTAAAGAACGAATATTTCTCAACAGGATCTGTTTATAGTACCAGGCGATAAAGACAGCGCGGCACTTAATAAAAACAGCCATGATTAAAACTGTTACTGGTCTCTTTGCTGTTGAACCCGGTGAATTTCATAATTTTCCAGGGCCTGCTGGACCATCGGCCTGCGTTTCCCGGTTGGTTTGCTGAGGGCAAATCCCGGATCCTTTTCTGCAGTAGAACTCAGCATGTGTAGATTGTGGGCAGCACCGATATGCGTCTTAAATCCCTGGGTGTCCTGTGCCTGGTTTACCGCCTGTTTAATCATCCGAAGCTGAAATGTATCATTCAACGCGACCCGGGTTGCGTAAGTAATTGCCTCCTCAAGTACGATTTCCTTTGCATAAACGCGGTTTACCAGGCCAAGTTCATAGGCCTCCTGACCATCGACAAATCTGCTCTCGAACAGTATCTCCTTGGCCTTGCGTGGATGGATATCCCAGGGAATGGAGAAGTACTGGAAGTTGGTGCCGAGGAACATGGCGTCACTCGCCGCGAACACCAGGTCCATAGCTGAAGCTATCATCCAGCCACCGAAGATGCAGTAACCCTGGACCACCGCGATGGTGGGTTTTGGTAAATCTCGCCAGCGTAATGTGAAGTCCACATATAAATCACGACTTCGTTTGTAGCGACCACGGAGTCCTTCTGCCATGGGCCGTCGTTCCAGATCAGCTTTTTCATCCTCAGTGCCGAGATCGTGCCCGGCAGAAAAATGATCACCCTTGGCGGACAGGATAATTACTTTTGCCTCGCTGTCGTTGGCTGCATCGTCAAAAGCCAGGTCCAGTTCTTCCAGTAACTGCCTGCTCTGTGCATTTCGATAGCCGGGACGATCCAGGATTACATGGGCGATCCTGTCGGTAACCCGGTATTGAATAAATTCATAGTTCATCGGCACTCCCTGGCGTATTGCATGTTTCTTAGAAGTTCAGGGGAGTTTACAGTTCTGGGGATGGTAAGTTATTGCAATATTTGGGTTTATCAATTTCTTACAATGCAATATGTGCAATAATGTGATGATAGTAATTCTTACTGCAGTGTACTCATGGATATCCAGCAGCTCCGCTTGTTTACTTCCTTGTGCAGACACCTGCACTTCGGCAATGCTGGTGTCGAAAGCCACATGAGTCCATCCGCCGTTAGTAGAAATATCCAGCGATTAGAAGATGCCATCGGGCATAAATTGTTCCTCAGGGACAACCGCTCGGTTTCCCTGACCGAGCAGGGGGTAATATTTCACCGCTATGCCATGGATGTACTCGCCAGGTGGGATGCCCTGAACCTGGAGTTGGGTCAAACAGAGGGCGAGTTGACAGGCCGCTTGACCCTGTTCGCCTCGGTGACTGCTAGCCAGAGTATCTTGCCCAACGTACTTTCCAGGTTTCGACACGACTATCCCGGTATCCATATCCAGCTTGAAACCGGGTATGCGGTGAATGCGTTAAAGAGATTATTTGAGGGTTGCGACGTCGTCGTGGCGGCGTTGCCTCATGCGGAAGATGAGCAGCTCATCAAACGTATTATCATGTCCGTCCCGATACAAGCTGTAGCACCCAGGGCAGTTAATGGTGTAGACGAGTTGCTACGAGGTGATATTGATTGGTCGCGGGTACCGTTGATTCTGCCAACCACTGGACAGGCGAGGGAAAATATTGATAGCTGGTTCAGTAAAAAAGGCATTCGCCCAAACATCTACTCCGAAGTATCCGGTAACGAAGCCATCCTGTCGCTGGTTGCCCTGGGATGTGGTGTGGGGTTTGTGCCAAAGTTGGTCATCAAGGGCAGTCCGCTGGCGAGTAAGGTACGCATAGTGGAATCCGGTCCGAAGTTGTCTGACTTTCACGTAGGATTCTGTGCCCGTCGAAGCAGTCTCGCCAGTTCGGAAATCATACAAGCCTTCTGGCAATCAATTTAGCTTGTTCTTGTCTCTTACCCAGTTGGTCAGGAACTAGCTAGTTCTTGCCCAGATTCAGACATCGAGTGGGCTAGTTCCTTCACGTGTGAACGTTTTCATCTAACGTTTTGAATGGGAACTAGCTAGAACACCATTCTTCCTAGGCTTTGGGCGACACAAGCTGGTTTTTCCTGGCCTTCAATTTCAACGGTTACTTCCGTCATTGACTCGATCATACCTCCCTTGATCTCTACAGACTTAAGCACGCGCCTTGCTCGAATCCGGGTGCCCACGGGAACCGGGGAAGGAAATCGAACCCTGTTGAAACCATAATTGATCCCCATCTTCTGACCGGCTATTCGAGTTTCGGTGTCTTCAGAGGGTGTTGCTCGTCTGGCCAACAGACCGAGAATGGAGAGGGTCAAATGGCCATGGGCGATTGGAGCCCCGAAAGGACCGTTTTTTGCTCTTTCCACATCGACGTGTATCCACTGGTGATCACCGGTAGCATCAGCGAACTTATTAATCATTTCCTGGGTCATTTCCATCCAATCTCCGGGCGGTTGTTCGACGTCAATTCTTGATTTCATTATTTTCAAGGCATCTTCCATATCTGACATTGGTGTCTCCTTTTAAATAAAACAGATGTCAATGCGAGTCGTATTATCTGGGAATGTTTGCCCGCTGTACAACATTGATATCAATGAGTTGAGAGAATAATATCCGCTCTTGGTTGGCAATGTGGCCAGACCTGGATAATGACAAATAACCGAGTGTGAGTAATGGCTAAAACTGTAGACGTTCTGATTTTTCCGAGTATTCAGGAGGACGTGGATTTAAATGAAGTAAAAGAAAAACTCATCAAAACACTAAGAGTGGATGTTGAAAAAGTCGACGCCTGGTTTGAAAGTAACGAACCAACGACGATATTGAAGAATGTAGATGAAGAAGTCGCGGACCGTTACGTTAAAGCCATCAACAAGTGTGGCGCGGAGTGTCAGAAGAGTCTTACTGACAAGGAAAAACTCTCTCTCGTCGCGAAAACTGGAAATACGAAGTTATTTATTTGCCCTAAATGTGAATATGACGAAGAAATCCCCATACGTGCTGAAGTTGAGAAATGCCCGAAATGCGGCCTAGTCCTTGCTACGTGGGAAGAGCAATTAACAGCGGAGGCAGAAACGGAAAAAATCCGGCGTCGCCTGCTGCGGCAAGCGAGATTGGAAGAAGACAGCCAGGAGGACATTGACAGAAAGAAAAAGGAACTAGAACGACTGTTGGCCCGGGCGCGGGAAATTATGAAAGAACTGGGGATGAAACCGCCAAGTGCGCTCTGGCTGTTGTACGAGAAGTACACCATTCCGATGAGTTTAGCTATCGGCTCACTGATCATTATTGTAGCAGGGGTGACTTTTTACTATGTTGATCAATACCTTGAGCAACAGCGTCGG
>JAPUGI010000242.1 GCA_027292925.1 Gammaproteobacteria bacterium | reverse complement strand
GAGCCTTCAGCGGTTCTTAAATAAGAGCCTTCAGCGGTTCTTATAAGGAGTCTTCAGCGGTTCTTAAAAGAAAGGATCGGTCTATGTTCGGATAGCCTGCTAAGCTACTATGACTTTTTTCAATTTTGGCAAACCCTTTTGAGTAATACCGATGGTAGGCGATATGGCAGCATTGAGATCGCCAAGCATGCGCTCAATTTTTCAATCGCGCACTTTACTATTTTTAGCAAGACCAAGCGCGAGAACCTTCATGGTCACAATTTTCAAATCGCCTGTGAGCTCACCGCTCCTGTTGATGAGAACGGCTTGATGTTCGACTACAGCATAATCAAGTCTGTCATCCGTCATATGTGTGACGAAATAGATGAGCAGGTGATACTCCCAAAAAATTCTCCGCATCTGGAACTCATTGATGAAGGTGAATATACGGTTGCCGTATTCGATGGGCAACGGATCCCGTTTCTAAAAAGGGACGTCACGGTCTTGCCGATTGCGAACACGACAGTGGAAGAATTTTCAAACTACTTCCTACACAAGGTATTGAACCACGCTGAGTTAAAAAACCGTGGCATAGTGAAGATGAAATTGAGCGTATCTTCGAGTCCTGGGCAAACAGGTTCCAGCATCTGGGAGTTACCATGAAAACCCTGGTGATAACAGGTGCCAGCAAGGGAATCGGATTTGCAACTGCAAAAACATTTTGTGATGCGGGCTACCGTGTGATTAATTTCTCAAGATCTGCGGCACCGGACGATCGAATAGAAAACCACAGTATCGACCTTACTACGGAAGATGCAGAATCCAACTTGAACGAAGTGTTGGACCAGTCCCTGGAATCAGGTGAAATCAAACTCGTACACAACGCCGCGAGTTCAACAAATGATTCTGTCAAGGATGCTGATACGCAAGCACTGAAGCACATGATCAACCTAAACGTGATTGCACCGCATATGCTGAACCGGGCCTTGATCAAAAAAATGCAACCTGGCTCTGCCATCATCTACATCGGATCCACATTATCAGAGAAGGCTGTTGCCAATACCTATAGCTATGTCACCAGCAAACACGCCATTGTCGGCATGATGCGGGCAACATGCCAGGATCTTGCAGGTACTGGCATCCACACAGCCTGCATCTGCCCTGGTTTTACCGATACCGAAATGCTAAGGGAACATGTGGGTCACGACCCGAAGATACTGAGCAGTATCGCCAGTGCATCAACCTTCAACCGGTTGGTCACACCGGAAGAAATCGCTGACAGCATCTTGTTTGCCGCGGAGAATCCGGTCATCAACGGCGCGATCATTCACGCAAATCTGGGGCAGGTCGAGGTATAACGAATAGAGCCATATGCACCCATCCGATGAAATAAGAGAACGCCGGGAAAGGGTTTTCCTCGTGCTGGCTGGATTTTTCCTGTGTGCCATGACCATGCTCAATATCATCGGCATCACTCGTTTTGTTCAACTGGGTCCGATGGCATTGGCCGTGGGTGTTCTCCCCTACCCACTCACCTTTTTATGTACTGATCTTGTGAGCGAGCTGTACGGTCGCTCACGGGCTAATTTTCTGGTGACGGTGGGACTGATCCTGAATATATTTATCATTACGACCATGTGGGTTGCTAACCAGGTCCCTTCCGTTGGACCCGAAAACCAGCCGCCATGGCAGTTGATTCAATTGGCAGAAGATATCACGCTGCCCAATGGCGATACCGTGTCGACTTCAGTTGAGCTGTTCACATTGCTGTATGCGACTACTTCTGGCGCAGTAGTTGCATCAATGATCGCTTACATCGCTGCCCAGTATTGCGATGTATTCCTGTTTCATTTCTGGAAACAATTAACCCAGGGCAAACACTTGTGGCTGCGCAACAACGCAAGCACACTTGTTAGCCAGGGAGTTGACTCCTTTATGGTGATTACTGTTACCTTCGGTGCTCAATTTATTGCAGGTGCGATAAGCGGAGGAACCATGCTGGTGTTAATGGCAAGCAGCTATACCTTTAAGTTGTTAGCTGCACTTGCCGACACCCTTCCCTTTTACGCCGGTGTTCACTACCTGAAAAAATACTTGCAGCTGACGGACAAGGAACTTACCAATGCCCCCTAGCCCCCACGATGTTATTGATTATTGGCTCGGGGATGCCCAGACCGATCCGTCGGCAGCCCGTGATAGATCGAAGCTCTGGTACGGTTCCAGCACAGAGGTTGATAACCGGATCAGACATGATTTCGGTGACGCACTTATTCTCGCGGAACGCCAGGAATTACAACACTGGTTGGAATCACCCAGCGGACAACTAGCGCTGGTTATCCTGCTGGACCAGTTTTCCCGCAATCTCAATCGTGG
Source organism: Gammaproteobacteria bacterium (assembly GCA_027292925.1). Classification (GTDB taxonomy): domain Bacteria; phylum Pseudomonadota; class Gammaproteobacteria; order Pseudomonadales; family Azotimanducaceae. The sequence goes on along the minus strand of JAPUGI010000242.1, from coordinate 3,604 downwards.
CAGCAAGGATGCCTGGGAAAACGATGACCAGGCTCTCGACATTGCTGCCAATTGTGTAGACAAAAACGATCACCTGGCCCTCTCATATTTTGGCCGGGTATTTCTTTATCACCCATTTCATCACGCAGAATCAATTGCCGCGCAGGAAAAAGCAGTATTCCTGTTCGATGAGTTATACAACAATGCTCCCTCCGAGTGGCAACCGTCACTTAAAGGCTTTGCCGATTTCACCCGGAGCCATAGCGATATTGTTCGCAGGTTCGGACGATTCCCGCATCGAAACGAAATCCTGGGCAGGCAATCGACTCCGGATGAAGATAAGTATCTAAAAGAAAACAGTAAAAAGTACGGTCAGTAAACTATGCAATATCAAGACAATTTGGCGCTGGACTACACTGCCAGCAGCGAAACTAGCATCAATCAATTCAACAACGTTCTCGACAAATACCTGGCATCGAGAGCTGATACCCCGCAATGCCTGGATGAATTGCTAGCCTCTGATAACGATATTGCAATGGCGCACTGCTTCCGGGGTTATATCCTGAAAATGGGTGGAGATCCCAGATTTACCTCTCCAATCAAAAGTTGCATCGAATCGCTACAGGAATTAGAGGGTGCAATGAACGAGCGGGAAAAGATGCATCTAGGCGCACTTGAAAGCTGGACCAACAACCAGTACATCGATGCAACCAATCTCTTCGAGGCCATTGTCGCTAAATACCCGAAAGACATGTTGGCGCTTCGCATTGCACATTACCTGCACTTTTATGCCGGAAATTCACAGGAAATGTGTGATTCGATCGCAAGAGTAGCCAGTAGTTGGCAAGGTTCGGACCCCCACTATGGCTACCTGCTGGGTATGTACAGTTTTGGTCAGGAAGAATCAGGAAATTACGGTGAAGCTGAAACGGCCGGTAAACAGGCGGTAGATATTAACAGACAGGATATCTGGGCAGCCCATGCGATAACCCATGTATTTTATATGCAGGGGCGCACCTCTGAAGGCATTGCCTGGATAGAAGGACTGCTGCGAGACTGGGAAGGATCAAATAATTTCCTGTATCACCTCTACTGGCACAAGGCACTTTTCCATATTGGTGCCAATGAGTTGGATCAGGCGCTTTGCCTATATGATGACCACATGGTAAATGTTCTCAGCGATGATTTTTACCTCGATGTCTGCAACGCCGCAACCCTTCTATGGCGTCTTCAGATGCGCGGCGTGGATATTGGTGACAGATGGCAGGCCCTCAAAACCTTCTCGGAAAAAAGAGTACAGGATGATGAACTGGTGTTTATCACGCTGCATTACCTCATGACCCCCGCGTTACTGAAAGACCAATCAACAATCGATACTGCAATGGACCACTTTGAATCCTGGAGCCGGGAGCAAACTACCCAGGGCGAGGTCTGCAGGAAAGTGGGTTTGCCGCTTGCGCAGGCAATCGTCGAAATTGGTAAAGGAGAATTCGCGACCGCCACGACAAGACTATCGAACATACAAAAAGATATTTACCTGATAGGCGGCAGTCACGCACAAAGGCACTTATTCGACGACTTACTCAACCACTATCAAACACTTATCTAAAAAAGGTGTAAACAATGGACTACGAACAGATTCTCTATGACGTAGATGAAAATATACTAACCATTACGTTAAACCGCCCCGACAAGCTCAATGCTTTCACCGGACAGATGCTCAACGAGCTTTTGGATGCACTAGACTGTGCGGATGCCGACGACGAGATAAAGGCAATCATTTTTACGGGTGCTGGTCGTGGATTCTGCGCAGGCGCAGACCTCTCCGCCGGTGCAAATACGTTCAATCGCGATACCGATGGCCGTGGTCTTGCTCCTGACGGCGGTGGCTTACTGACATTGCGTTTGTTTGATTGTTTAAAGCCAGTGATTTCCGCATGTAACGGGCCCGCGGTTGGCGTCGGCGCCACCATGCAATGCGCCATGGACGTTCGCCTGGCGTCGACGAGCGCGAGATACGGATTTGTTTTCGCAAAACGAGGCCTGGTTCCTGAAGCCTGTTCAAGCTGGTTTCTGCCAAGGGTCGTCGGAATTTCAACTGCGCTGGAATGGACACTTTCAGGACGTGTCTTTGAAGCCTCAGAAGCCTACGAAAAAGGATTGGTGCGAAGTGTGCATAAATCAGAAGACTTGATACCAGCGGCCAGGCGGCTTGCCCATGAATTTAGCTCACAAACCTCTTCTGTATCGGTGGCCATGATTCGCCAGATGATGTGGAAAATGCTGGGCGCAGACCATCCAATCGAGGCTCACAACGTCGATTCAAGAGGTATCTTTTATACCGGGCGTTCAGCAGATGCCAGGGAAGGCGTTCAGTCTTTTCTGGAAAAACGAGAGGCTGTTTTCCCCGGTAAAGTAAGTGCCGATATGCCGGAATTTTTCCCCTGGTGGGAACCGAGAAATTTCGAATAAGTTAGTATGATAATGACTCAAATGGAAAGGAGTTAGACGTGACACTCATTCCCACTTCTCCCGACGAGATCACTACCGATTGGATTAATGACATTTTGTTCGCAACAAATGATTTAAGCGGCGCCAGGGCGATCGACTTTAACATCACCGTGGTGGGTAAGGGCATTGGTTTTATGAGCGATCTATGTCGTCTTGTACCTAAATATGAGTCTAACACTAATCAATTCCCTGCCTCATTTGTGCTTAAGTTTCCCCCCCAGTACGAATCCGGCAGAGAGACAGGCAGAAACCTGGGTATATTCGAGCGTGAAGTTCTGTTTTATTCCAACTGTGCAAATAGCGTTCCCTGGTGTCATCCACCACGCCATTACTATAGTACGAATATCGGCCACAATGACGATTACCTGCTGGTGATGGAGGACCTCCAGGGTCACCGTTTTGTCGAACAAACCAGCGGCATCAATTTTGAGGATGCCTCGAACATTATGATTGCCCTCGCCCGTTTTCACGCACATTTTTGGCAGAATGCCGCGTTAGAAGCGCAGAGCTGGCTTCGACCCTATTCTGACTACGCCGATATCTTTCCAGACGAGATCAAGGTCGGTTGGCCATTGCTTGAACAGAATTTTAGTTGCTACATGAATGACCAATTTACCGCGCTATTCCCACAGGGAAATGCCCTGTACCCCGAGATAGCAAACGCCCTGCAACGGAGACCAACGACTCTGCTCCACTGCGATGCCCGTATGGAAAACGTGGCTTTCTCTGATCTTTCCGGTCCGGAGGGCGTCCGGTTTTATGACTGGCAAGGATGTTCGGCGGGTACAGCTGCCTATGATGTTATGTACTTCTTATGTATGTCGGTTAACACTTCCGACTGGGATTCGATGGGACAGGATCTTATTAATGCCTATTTCGAATCACTGATGGAAGCCGGGATCTCTGATTATTCAATCCAGGATTTACGACAAGACATGTCACTCGCGGCTTGTCTGATGTTCGGATTTCTAAGCATGGTAGGTAATGTTGTCCAACCCGACGATGCTGGACACGCCGTAATGAAAGCAACCATCCCAAGATTTATGAAGGTGATGTCAGAACTTGGTGTCGAACGTACATTACTTGATTTCCATAAGAACCAGGCCACCGAATA
>JAPUGI010000241.1 GCA_027292925.1 Gammaproteobacteria bacterium | reverse complement strand
AATCCCCATAGCCTCGGCGCACGACATGAATCCAGCTCCGCACCCCGCGGTTTCCTCCCCTGGGGATTATCTGACGCCCGCTTCCTGATCTTTTGTGACTCGCTCAGTGTGTACCTACGAACGCGGGCATCTGATAATCCTTAACAACTCCGGACAAATCCCTTCTGATGTCGCATGCTTCCAGACTTAACAAACCCTTCTTCTCTGCAGCGATCAAAATCTCGATCTAGATGCTAAACTGTGCTTTGGTCGCTTCCTCGGTCACCTGCCATAACTGCCGCGCAATGGTCTCTGAGCGCGACATGAAACTCGAAGAAACTTTGTGGGGATTACCGCGCATCTCGCCAAGCCCATCTGGTCCAATGTAGTCACCTCCGCACGCCTCCGGAGCAAAGCCAGCATACAGCGTCGGTAGGGCACCTGCTGCCGCCGACTGCGCCACCATGGAGCTATATAACTGCACCAATGTCTCACCGAGCGGAGAGCCGAGCATGCGTGGACTCGCGTATCCGAGGTTGGTTGAAGAAACACCTGGATGACACGCAATTGCAAGCATGTCGACACCAGCTGTACGGCAACGGCGGTCGAGTTCATAGGTGAAGAGCAGATTAGCCAGCTTGCTTTGCCCATAAGCCATCCACGGGTCATAGAACATACGGCCATGGAGATTCAGGAAATTGATAAACCCGAGTTGGTGCGCGAGGCTCGAAACCGTAACCACACGCGATCCTGGGGCTGCGCGCAGTATAGGAAACAGCTGTTGCGTAAGCACGAAGTGACCGAAATGGTTAGTGCCAATTTGCATCTCGAATCCGTCTTCCGTTTCTCGGCGAGGAATACCCATCACACCTGCATTGTTGATCAGCACGTCTAAACGTTTGCAGCGCTCGTTAATCTCTTCTGCGCATGCGTGCACTGATTGCAATGAGGATAGGTCAAGACTCACCGCCTCGATGCTAGCATCGGCGTTGCCCGCCAGTATCTGCTCACATGCAGCGTTAGCTTTGTTAGCATCACGGCACGCAATGATCACCCGTACCTTTTTGTCCGCAAGCGCTTTTGCTGCTTCGAAACCGATCCCGCTGTTGCCACCGGTAATAACGACGGTTCGGCCGTCTTGATCGGCTAGATCATTAAGTTGCCATGGCATCGTCCTGTCCTACCCTAACTCTGTGATGTATTAGTTTAATAGAACGGGCTAATGTTGTCCTTTTATATCGTGTGCTTGGAAGTAAAGTTGTTTAAACATATTCGCGGTCTTTGACCCGCATCTAGACAGAAGGCAAAGTGAGTCGCGATAGCTGAAGTTGTCTCCGATCATTTTCGACTGTGTGGTTGAGGACTTATGAGAACATCCGTCGCCTAAGATGAAATTCAAGCCGTTCGTTTCGCACACAGATTTTCGTCGCTTCGGACACATAGCGCCATTTCTCCGGATGGTGTTCAACGCTATTGGGTCCTCAGAAAAGCTACTTTTAGAGCAGATTTTCGAGATTTTGTGGATAATATAGACCTTCAAGATTCTCCAGTTTCTTCCTCATCTCTTATGGATGCACTCTTAGAGTCAAAAAATTGAAGGTGATGTCCAGGGGGATGTTTAACCTGTTCGATAGTCCTCCAGACTGACCTCCGCTTTGCCCAGCAAAGCAGACCCCAAGTGATGTCAGGGTAGATTGTTGCTAACGGCCAACTGCGGCGGTTTTGACGGTCCAAAGGTCACGACATCATCGCTCATCAGTTCAATAGAATTCAGGCAACAATAATGCCATGCACCGATCTGTTCTGGGCTTCGGCACCAGCGTTGCCAGTGCAATCCTTCAGGTATGTGTTCGAATTGATCCCGAATCAGATTCATCTCGCCAGCAAAAGGCGTTATGCTCCCGAAGAATAAAGTGGAGACGCTGAGAATGCTTGGTTTTCTGAAGTGGCTTGGGATCATCATTGTTGTGCTTGCGCTGGGGATCGCCGTCTTCCTCTTTGGCATGCGTTTCCATGACGGGCCGATTGAAATCGTGACCGGTGGTCCTTTCAAAACGGGTGAGTTGGCTGAGGCCCCGGATGACTGGAGTTTCCTGACAGATCGGATGGAAATCGAGTTTCAAACCATGGAACCTGATACGTCACGTATCGTCTGGCTGGTTGTCTTCGAGCGGCGGCTATATATCATAAGTGGCTACATGAATACCGGCTACGGCAAGATATGGAAACAGTGGCCGCACCATCTTCTGACGGACGACAGAATTATCCTGAGAGTCGATGGCAAGCTGTATGAGCAGCGTCTGGTCCGGTTGATGGCGCATCCTCAACTCCTGCAGATCATGACGATCAATGCGAAGAAGTATGGTGGCGGGGCCGATCCTGATTTCAAAGTTGAGCAGTTACGTGAGGCGCTCGCATCGGGTGACTTCTGGTTGTTTGAAGTTGTAGATCGGGAGACCTAGATTGCTGGCAATGCCAGCAGTGAAGGTGGTATAGGAATCCGCATCCATAATCGCATGGGTAGGCCGATCAGGTAGTCCCAAGCTCATTCTGTGTCCTGTCTGCTTTGGAATGATCTGCGGTGGTTGTGTTGGTCCTGATGACAACATCCTAATCTGGTAGAAACGGCCAACGGCGGGCAATCCTTCCTGTTGTGGACCTTTTTGGCTTCAGCCTAACTGAAAAACAGTCCAACTTCCCGATGGAGTACAATCAGATCAAAGACCACCGGGCCCTGAAAGATGCAAGAACCGACTGAAGAAAGATCTCAACCTGTACCGGACACTTTCGCCGCTAAATATCATGCGAGTTGTCACTGTGGCGCTGTACATTACGAAGCAAGATCGGAACCGGTTGACGCAACAATATGTCACTGCCTTGGATGTCAAAAACTACATGGAGCGCCGATGCAGTGGGCAGTGATATTCCACAGACATGACGTCCGGATAACCAAAGGAGTCGAAAACCTGCATTATTACAACAGTGCACTTAATCAACAGGGCAGAATTCTCCCATGCAAAGTGAGCTGTAACCTTTGTGGTACGCTCATCGCCGACGAAGGGCGTAATATGTGGCTTGCATTCCCATCACTCTTCAATTTTCGGGGTAAGTCAAATGTCCCGGATACGTTCAGACCAACTTGTCACATTTTCTATGGTGCGCGCATTATGGACATGGATGATGGCTTGCCTAAATGGGCTGGCCACAAAAACAAATCCGAATTACTGTAAAACAAGACTTGCGGCATTCGGCTGACCCAGGAAACACTAACCTGATAACTCGATGTTTAAACCAGGTTGAGATTTAATGTTCCAGCGAGTTCCAGCCCATCCTCATAAAACGCTGCTCTGGAGAGAATTGCGGAAGTACTGCCCGGAAGAAATCAGTGTTCACAGATAGCTCTGTTCGGCCAACACCGGGCAAAGAGCGACGCTGTAATCGATCAGTTGAATTTCAGGCAAGTCCACTTCGAGGCTTGGCATATTG
>JAPUGI010000240.1 GCA_027292925.1 Gammaproteobacteria bacterium | reverse complement strand
AGTCGGGGAAAATGGCAGTGGCAAATCAACACTTATCGACCATGGCCTGCGGCCTGAAATGCCCGACGATCGGTAGTTCCGACGTTAGTCGGGACGAAACGCTTATAGGACAACGATCGCTTGCACAAGCCATGCGCTTCGTGCGCAGCGCTAATCCACAACTGAAACTCTTTTTCAGGGCAGAGGATGCAATTGGGTTCACAAGGAGAGTACGTGACGAGATACGCGAACTGGGTGACCTCGAAGCCCATTACGATGAAAGTCTGTCCGGATACGGTAGACAACTGGCCACCGGTGCTATGCGTGGTCAGAAAAAAGCTTTGCAACACAAGTACGGCACAAACCCGGATGCCCGCTCCCACGGTGAATGGTTTATCAACGTGATCACGGAACGTATTCATCCAGGCGGTTTATACCTGCTGGACGAACCGGAAACGCCGCTGTCTCCTATCCATCAATTATCCCTGTTGTCGTTGATCATGAATGCTGTAAAAGATGACTGCCAGTTCATCATTGCCACGCATTCGCCCATCATGATGGCCCTGCCAGATGCAACGATACTGAGTTTTGATCACCTGCCTATATGCTCAATCCCGTGGGATGAAGTTGAACATGTGTGCATCATGCGGGCATTTCTCAATGATCCCAAAAGCTACCTGAGGCACCTATAAATCGTCCAAATCAAATCTCCATCAAAATTCCATCTTCCGTAACGTATTACTTTTCAATGACTTACAGACAAAACTATCGGCGTGGTGTGTGCCTATATATTGACTTTGAACCACCGGATGGTTATTGTTTTCGGCCTTGGTGGATGGGAATCTCGGTCATTTGAACTGATAGGCACGTGCAGCAAGCTACCTGGTGCGATATCCAAGCTTCCGTCTATAGGATTACGAGACTCAACTCCCATGCAATGAGATTCAGTGGTCCTCCTTTTTAGGCGAGACTTTGTGAGAAGACCAATGCAGAACAAGAGAATCGATGGCAAAACAGGTTTTCCAGAGAGTACAGGGCTATACAACCCTGCTTTCGAGAAGGACTCCTGCGGCGTCGGATTTGTTGCTCATATTAAGGGTGAAGCCAGTCACCAGATTATGCGAGATGCTTACCATGTAAATTCCCGGATGGAGCATCGAGGAGGGTGCGGATTCGAGGAAAATACTGGCGATGGCGCGGGTATCCTGACTGCCTTGCCTCATTCATTTTTTATGCAAGTCGGAAAAGACATTGGCATTTCGTTGCCGGCACCTGGCCGCTACGCCGTTGGGAACATTTTTCTACCGCAAACCACCGACAGAAGAGTTGAGTGCAAAGAAGGCATCGAAAATATGATCCGCGAGGAAGGACAACAATTTCTCGCCTGGCGCAGGATACCGGTAGACCCTAGGGGCGCGGAAATCGGTCCAGCAGCTCTCGAAGCCATGCCCGCTATGGAACAGTTATTTGTTGGTTCGAACCTTGATGACCCAAAGGCGTTTGATCGCGCGCTCTACATCATCCGTAGAAGGATGACAGAAAAACCCCCCGCTTCGAGTCTGACTGAAGCCCCCGTGCTCTATGCATGCAGTCTGTCATCAAAGGTCATTGTATATAAGGGTATGTTGACCCCTAGACAATTATTCCCTTTTTACCGCGATCTGGAGAATGAAGACTACAAAACGCATCTTGCCATGGTGCATTCACGATTCAGCACCAACACTTTCCCTTCCTGGGACCGGGCCCAGCCCAATCGTTATATGAGTCACAATGGTGAAATCAATACTCTACGTGGCAACATGAATTTGATGATGGCCAGGCAGGGAGTCGTGAGTTCAGAATTATTCGGTGAGGACATCAGCAAACTGTTTCCAATTATCGAACCCGATTGTTCCGATTCCGGTACTTTCGATAATGTACTCGAATTCCTGTTGTTATCCGGCCGCACGTTGCAGGAAGCGATAATGATGATGATTCCTGAGGCATGGCAATCTGACACCAATATGTCACAACAAAAAAAGGACTTTTACGAATTTCATTCTGCCCTGATGGAACCCTGGGATGGACCTGCTTCTATCGTTTTTACCGATGGCCAGTATATCGGCGCGGTACTCGACCGAAACGGGCTTCGCCCCAGCCGATATTACGTTACCCATGATGACAAGGTGGTCATGGCGTCAGAGGTAGGCGTTTTACCAATAGAACCCGCAAACGTGAAAATAAAGGGGCGACTGCAACCTGGGAAAATGTTTCTGATCGACTTCGAACAAGGCCGATTGATTCCTGACGAAGAGCTGAAAAACGAATTTGCAACAAGAAGACCATACGGGCAGTGGCTGAAAAATCAGAAATTGGAACTAAAGAATATACCCGCCTACGAAGACGATCATGGTTTTGAACCTGAAACTCTTTTAGAGAGAATGCAGGCCTTCGGCTACACAGTTGAAACAATGCAATTCATGCTATTACCACTGGTGATAGAGTCCAGGGACCCACTCGGATCGATGGGAAATGACTCCGCCCTCGCCTGCCTGTCTGACAAACCGCGAATGATCTATGATTATTTCAAACAGCTATTCGCACAGGTAACCAATCCGGCGATCGACTCAATCCGGGAAGAAGTCGTAATGTCCCTCGAATGTTTCATTGGACCAGAAGGAAACCTCCTCGAAACCAGTGAAGCACATGCACACAGGTTGCAGATTTCGCACCCGATTCTCTCCAACGCGGAGCTCAGCACGTTAAAACACATGGACTATCGAGGCTGGAGGAGCCAGGTTATCGATATCACCTTTGATAAATCAAATGGTCTACAAGGAATGAAGCAAGCCCTTGAGCGTATCTGCACTGAAGCATCGACGGCCATTGCCGATGGATATCCACTCATTATTCTTTCTGACCGTAATATCGGCAGGGAAAAAATGGCACTTAGTTCGCTCATCGCCTGTGGATGTGTACACCATCACCTGGTCAATAGTCATGAGCGTACTCGCATCGGAATTGTGCTCGAAACCGGTGAAGCCCGGGAAGTTCACCACCATTGTCTCCTTACCGGTTTCGGTGCGGATGCCATCAATCCCTATGTTGCGTTCGAAGCCCTGCAGCAGGCGTTACTTGATGGCCTATTGGATAAAACTGAATATCCTGATTCGAACGCCATTGTCACTGCATACAAGAAGGGAGTGGCGAAGGGTATTTTGAAAGTCATGGCAAAAATGGGGATTTCCACCCTTCAATCCTACAAAGGCGCCCAGATATTTGAAGCGGTCGGCATCGCAGACGAAATCATTGATCAATGTTTTGTCGGTACTGCCAGTCGAGTACAGGGAGTGGACTTCGAAGTGTTGTATCAGGAAATGGTGCAGCGTCACGAAATTGGATATCCCGATCGATCCGCAAACCTGATTCCGGTATTGTCGAATCCCGGTGAATTCCACTGGCGCAAGGGTGAAGAGATCCATATGTGGGATCCTTCCGGTATTTCCAATCTTCAAGTCGCAGCAAGAACCAACAATGAAGATGCTTACCTCGCGTTCTCAAAGCATGCTAATGAAGAAACCTCTCGCAAAGGGACTTTCAGGGGACTTTTTAGATTTCGGGAAAGTGTGCCCGTACCTCTCGAGTCGGTTGAGCCAGCCAAAGAAATTGTCAAACGTTTTTGCACTGGCGGGATGAGCTTTGGTTCCATCTCTGCAGAGAGTCACGAGGCATTAGCCGTGGCCATGAATCGCATTGGTGGTAAATCCAATACCGGTGAAGGTGGTGAAGATCCAATAAGATTTGCACCAATGGCAAATGGTGATTCCAAACGATCTGCGATTAAACAGGTTGCGTCCGGACGATTTGGTGTCACTATCTGGTACCTGGCTAATTCCGATGAATTACAAATTAAAATCGCCCAGGGTGCAAAACCCGGGGAAGGCGGTGAACTACCGGGAAGAAAAGTAGACAAGAATATCGCCAGGATACGGTATTCGACTCCGGGGGTCGGACTCATCAGCCCACCGCCGCATCATGATATTTATTCCATCGAAGATATTGCGCAACTTATCCACGACCTGAAAAACAGTAATCCCAGCGCCCGTATCAGCGTCAAGTTAGTTTCTGAAATTGGAGTAGGTACCATTGCAGCTGGTGTTACCAAAGCCAAAGCTGATCACCTGGTGATCGCCGGTCACGACGGGGGTACCGGAGCTTCGCCTCTCACTTCAATAAAGCATGCCGGGTTACCCTGGGAATTGGGTGTTGCTGAAACTCATCAGACCCTGGTGATGAACAATTTACGCTCCAGGGTGGTCTTACAAACAGACGGCCAGATGAAAACTGGCCGGGATGTTGCCATTGCTGCATTGTTAGGAGCAGAAGAATTTGGATTCTCTACAGCGCCACTGGTTACTCTTGGCTGTATCATGATGCGCAAATGTCATCTCAATACCTGCCCCGTCGGTATTGCGACCCAGGATCCTGACCTGCGCAAAAAATTCACGGGTAGTCCTGACCATGTCGTGAACTACTTGTTTATGGTCGCCGAGGAATTGCGTCAGATCATGGCACAACTCGGTTTCAGGCGCGTCAATGACATGATCGGCCGGGTTGATGTCCTTGATACCGATGACGTAACTGATCATTGGAAAGCGAAAGGTCTTGATCTTTCCAATATCCTCACTCCTGCTAAAATCATTTTCGAAAATACGAAAGTTTATCGAACCATCGACCAGGATCATGGACTGGACAAAGCACTTGATAACAAACTCATCAAGCTTGCACAAGCCGCTATTCACAAGGGAGAAAAAGTCAATATTGAACTACCGGTCATCAACACTAATCGAGTTGTTGGCACCATGCTCTCGCACGAGATAGCGAAAGCGACTAACGGCAGATTGCTCCCTGACGATACGATCAAGATTAAGTTAAATGGTTCGGCGGGGCAAAGCCTGGCCGCCTGGCTAGCAAAAGGAATCACCATCGAAGTGGAAGGCGACGCCAATGACTACGTCGGCAAGGGATTGTCCGGTGGAAAATTGATCATCTATCCTCCGAAGGAAAGCACATTCGCTGCGGAAGAGAACATTCTTATCGGCAATGTTGTTCTTTATGGCGCGACGTCCGGTGAAGCCTACTTCCGGGGAATTGCAGCTGAGAGATTCTGCGTGCGCAACAGCGGTGCCACAGCAGTAATCGAAGGCATCGGTGATCATGGCTGCGAATACATGACCGGAGGTCGGGTAGTTATCCTCGGTGAAACTGGCAGGAACTTTGGTGCAGGCATGAGCGGCGGCATCGCATACGTGTGGGATACTACTGGAGAATTCGAAAATAAATGCAACACTGGCACCTTCGAGTTGGAGAAACTTGAGATCGACATGGATATTCTCGAAC
>JAPUGI010000024.1 GCA_027292925.1 Gammaproteobacteria bacterium | reverse complement strand
CTGGTGGGTTTTGTTTCCGTCAAAGGTTCCGGAACTTCCCATGTGGCCATTTTGGCCGAAGCCATGGGTGTACCAACGGTCATGGGTGTTGAAGATTTACCGGTGCAACTGATTGACGGCAAACCCATGATCATCGATGGATTCCAGGGATCCATCATTACTTATCCCAACAAGGAGCAGCTTGCCTATTATAGGAACGTCGCCAAAGAAGAGGCAATGCTGGTAGAAGGGCTGGAGGAGTTAAAAGATAAAAGATGCATCACACCAGACGGTCACAGAACGCGACTCTGGGTAAATACCGGATTGATGACAGATGTGGCGAGATCGCTTGACAGAGGTGCAGAAGGCGTTGGCTTATTGCGGACAGAAGTGCACTTTATGATGAAAGATGCCTTTCCCACAGAAGAAGAGCAGCGTGTTATTTACAGGGAACATTTACTCGCTTTTGCCCCAAAAATGGTCACCATCCGAACCCTCGATATCGGTGGTGATAAGGCTTTACCCTACTTTCCCATCGAAGAGGAGAATCCTTTTCTTGGATGGAGAGGAATCCGGGTCACGTTGGATCATCCGGAGATCTTCATTGCCCAGATCAGGGCCATGATCAGGGCAAACGAAGGAATTGATGCGCATTTGAGAATTATGTTGCCGATGGTAAGCAGTATCTCAGAAGTTGATGAAGCCAAAAAGTTGATTGACAAATGCTATGCGGAAGTTGTTGAAGAGGGGACAAAAGTCAAAAAGCCGGACATAGGCGTTATGATTGAAGTACCCGCGGCAGTGTACCAGGCCCGGGAAATCGCCCGGCGGGTGGACTTCCTTTCAGTAGGTAGTAACGACCTGATTCAGTATATGTTGGCGGTGGATCGAAATAATTCCCGAGTGGCTGAGCTTTACCAGGAATTTCATCCGGCTATATTACATGCGCTCAAGCATGTGGTCGATTGTGCTCACGCTGAGAAGAAGGGTATGCGTCTACGATCCCCCACCCAAATTGGTATTTGTGGCGAGATGGCCGGGAATCCTTCTGCTGCGTTGCTGCTCATGGCCATGGGGTATGACGTTCTTTCAATGAACTCGATCAACCTGCTGATGGTGAAAAAGGCGCTGATGACCATTGATCTCAAGAAAGCAAAAAGGATTCTCAACAAGGTCCTGAAAATGGACAATGCCTCCCAGATCAAAGACTATGTTGATGCGCAGATGAGAAAAGCAGGCCTCGGGCAGATTGTCCGTTCAAGACGGAACTAGGTTCCGTTACACCTGAAGGGAATAGCTCCTTATTTGTCCCGGCTTGCCGTTGTTCGAAAACCCTTGCTCCTGGAATTTCGTCTCCCCTTGGGTGGAGATGCTGAGGACAGTAGCGGCGCAAGTTCCGTATTCGGCAGTGGCAATAAAGCTGTTGGAGAAGGGTTCGCCATCTCCCTCGTCGGACAGCAGTTTAAACAGTTCACGATGGAGCGATTCGGCATCTGGATGATCAAAGATGATTTGCGACATCTTTAAGCGGCCTTTGACTACTTTCGGCCAGTTGCAATCCAGCAACTGGTTGCTAAGACCGTAGAAGCCTGGTTCAAGTCTCTGGATGCCATCGGCGCAGTTGCTGAAGTAGTACATGTCCTCCCCGTCATCAAGAATCAGGTTGAATCCACGGTATTCGTTTGCTCGGGTCTGTATTTCTTCCAGGTAGTTTTTTGCGGGACGATTGGACGTGAGAAATCCACTGGTTAATTCTCCTCGCGAACGTGGCGGAACGGGGTTTGCTGGCGTCTCCCTGAAATTGGTAACCGCGGCGAATCGGCCGTTGCTGGTAATACCAAGCCACGTACCACCCATTTTAAGATCGCGGCCAGCTAACACCCCTGGGTGGTCTTTCCAGTAATCAGCACTGCTCGCCGGTCGACCATAGAATTCATCACGGTTGGCTGCGACCACCAAGCGCAATTTTTCATTGGGTTGTACTGCAAAAAGAATCAGGCACATAAAAAGAAACAAAACAAAAAGGGCGAGAGTTTATCACGTGTAATCGATAACAAGTTCCTGGATGGGGCCAATACAGGCAGGTACACAAACGATCGGCGGCAAAAGCATTCGCTTTTGCTGAACGATGGATACAGGAACAGTCGGTGGCAAAAGCATTCGCTTTTGCCGGGAGCAACAAGTTACTGGATAATGCGCCTTTCCATGCAGCAGAGAATATTCATGTGGCACTACCCACAGTTTGATCCGGTGGCTATAAGCCTGGGTCCCGTGAGCATTCACTGGTATGCAATCAGCTATCTTGTAGGCATTTCACTGGCCTGGTGGGTCCTTGGAGTGAAAAGTCGACGGCAAAATCTTGGCTGGTCAGATGAAGCCATCTCTGATGTCGTTTTTTATGCCGTCCTCGGGATGATCCTTGGCGGCAGGGTAGGCTATATGATGTTCTACGGTTATGCCCAGATAGCTGCCGATCCCCTGGTTGTATTCAAGGTATGGCAGGGGGGTATGTCGTTTCACGGGGGTATGATTGGTGTTTTTATCTCAATATGGATTTATGGGAGAAAATATCGACGCAGTTTCTTTGAAGTGACAGATTTTATCGCCCCCAGCATTCCACTAGGGTTAGGCTGCGGGAGAATTGGTAATTTTATCAATGGTGAATTGCCGGGGCGTATAACGGAAGTCCCGTGGGCAGCCATATATCCCGGGGAAGCGATCGGTCGACATCCCTCGAGTCTGTACCAGGCAATACTGGAAGGCCCCGTGTTGTTTGCGATTTTGTGGATTTATGCAGCACGACCAAGACCGGCAATGGCAGTTTCCGGCCTGTTCCTTGTAGGTTATGGGTCACTGAGGTTCTTGTCAGAACTGTTCCGGGAACCTGATAGTCACATAGGATTTGTTGCCTTCAACTGGCTGACACAGGGTCAACTGCTTTCAACGCCAATGTTATTATTTGGAATTGCGTTCCTGGCTGTGAGTTACCGGAGCAACAGGATTTAGGTAGTTTTTCACCACGGCATACGACTGAGTCGATAAGAGTACCTATGATTATCAAACCAAGAATAAAGGGTTTCCTTTGCATTACCTCACATCCGGAGGGATGCACAATGGACGTACAACATCAGATCGATTATGTAGTGAGGCAGGGAAAAATCGAAAACGGACCAAAGCGAGTCCTGATTATCGGCGCATCCGGAGGCTATGGGCTTGCCTCCAGAATTAGCGCTGCTTTTGGTAGTGGCGCTGCAACCATTGGCGTCTTTTTTGAACGTCCTGCAATGAAAAAGCGCACCGCTTCTGCTGGTTGGTATAAAACGGCGGCTTTTACAGAGAAAGCTGAAGCTAGAGGTCTGTACGCTAAAAACATCAATGGAGATGCATTTTCACATGAGGTTAAACAGGCAACGATTGCGCTAATCAAGGAAGATCTAGGGCAGGTGGACATGGTGGTGTATTCATTAGCAGCGCCCGCTCGGCAATTACCAGATGGCGCCGTAGTACGATCTGCTTTAAAACCGATTGATGAACCGTTTGTCGGCAAGACCATCGACTTCAACACTGGTGAGCTTAGATCAATTAGCCTGGAACCGGCGAATCCGGAGGAGGTGGCAGATACCGTTAAGGTTATGGGTGGTGAGGACTGGGAACTATGGATTGCGGCGATGTTGGAAGCTGGAGTCCTGGCGGATGGCTGCATTACCACGAACTATACTTATCTTGGCAGTGAAGTGACCTGGCCTATTTATTATCACGGCACCATTGGAAAAGCGAAAGAAGACCTGGACCGGGCGGCAAAAGCGCTGAATGTGCCAATGACGCAGGTAAGCGGCAAGGCGCATGTAGTTGTGATGAAAGGCCTGCTCACTCAAGCCGCGTCTGCTATTCCTGGCATGTCGGTTTATCTTTCCCTGTTATTCAAAGCGATGAAACGTGCAGGTACCCATGAAGGGTGCATTGAACAGACCACGCGGTTGTTTGCGACACAGCTTTTCTCGGCGGATGATCTTAGGCTGGATGAACAAGCTCGAATACGCATGGATGATCTTGAACTTGCAGATGAGGTACAGGCGTACGTAAAGGATAACTGGTCCGGGGTGAATGAGGCGACCCTGTCTGAGCTGACAGACTTTGCCGGATATCGCCAGGCTTTCCTGGAACTACACGGGTTTGGATTTAACGAAGTTGACTATGAGGCTGATGTCGATCCTGTTGTGGAAATGAACCTTGTGTTTGGTGCCTGATGTATCTTCAGGCACTATTTTCAGGCAGGTAGGTGAGAAAACCAACAAGGTTCCAGACTGATATCCTACGCGATCTTCAGATCAATCTGGTTCCTAATGTGATTGATAGCGTCATGATGTCAGTATGGTTCTGCACGCAAAATTACATCATCTTATTCGGACAATCCATCGGGCACGGGTTTTTGCGTATTGCATTTCTGTGCTGATTCTTTCAAGCCGGATGTTGTACATTGAGGCTTCTCTCCCCTATGTCCTCTTTTTGATTTTCCTGCTTGCTTACCCGCATTTAAACAGTTTCATCTGCGGTTACATCAGGAACACCGCTGTAGGTGCGCGCTATAGCTTGCTGCCTGACGGTTGTCTGGTGGGCACTATGATCGTCGTTGCAGAATTTAATCTGCTTGTGTGTGTCGCCTTTATCGCAGCTCTGGTTATGGGTACTTTAATGGTTGCGAAACCCAGGATGCTGGTTATCAATCTTGGTCTTTTACTGGCATCCAGTTGCTTGTCATACATTTTTTTGGAACCTG
The DNA here is from genome assembly GCA_027292925.1 of Gammaproteobacteria bacterium. GTDB lineage: Bacteria > Pseudomonadota > Gammaproteobacteria > Pseudomonadales > Azotimanducaceae. Next base: position 11,766 of record JAPUGI010000024.1, on the reverse strand, counting down.
ACATTTATGCGCAGGGGTGGTTCGTCACCAATTTATTGGCTTCTGTTTTAATAGTTGGATACGGGGGGCTGGTGGCAAGTCTGGGATTTGTGGAGACTTCAGATCTGGAAAAGCGAAGGCGAGAAATAGATCGAGACAGGCTTTTGTTGCAGGGAATATACAATCGATTACGTCCTTATGTCTCTCCGCAGTTAGCCGCGTCTCTTGAGGTCGTTGGAAACATGCCAACTTCACGGAAAAAGATCACTGTGTTTTTTTCTGACATCGAAGGATTTACCGAACTGATGGATAGTCTTAGCGAGGCTTTGATAACTCGTATTTTGAATGAATATCTGAATGAAATGGCTGAAATTGCAATTGCCCATGGTGGCACCGTTGATAAATTTATTGGCGATGGTGTCATGATTTTCTTTGGCGCACCGGATTCCAGGGGACACGCCCAGGACGCGATTGCCTGCGTACGAATGGCAGTCGCCATGTTCATCAAGCTTGAAGAACTGAGGAGTAAGTGGATTGGAGAGGGGATACCAGCGGGATTACATATTCGTATCGGCATACATTCCGGTTACTGTGCAGTGGGTAATTTTGGCTCGAAGCAACGAATGGACTACACCGCCATTGGTGCAGTAGTTAACCTGGCCAGTCGACTGGAGAGCGCTGCGGACCGGGATGCGATCCTTGTCTCCATTGATACCTGGGAGCTGGTTAAGGGGGAGGTGCAGGGTGAAATGAAGCACCCTATCCGTGTCAAGGGCATCGCGCGTGCAATATCGGTTGTTGCTATCATAGGAGTTCAAAATAGTGAAACTTCCATTAAGGCACCCCGGTTCAGGTTAATGAGCGGAAGGAACTAGCCCCATGGGTTGTCTGAATCTGGACGAGAACTAGTTAGGATCCGTAGGTATAATTTGCTGCTTTGAGGCCGGATTTGGAAAATTCTATGGACGCGGTGTTGTACAACTCGACCTTCCTTAAGGCATGCCGGGGCGAGAAAACGGACTACACACCTATCTGGCTTAATCGCCAGGCAGGTCGATACATGGAGGAGTATCACCAGGTCAAGGGTAATACCAAAAGCCTCGACTTCTTTAAGACTCCGCATCTGGCCGCCCAGGTAACCTGTGATGCGCAGCGGATTCTCGGTGTCGACGCTGCCATTTTGTTCGCCGATCTTCTTCCGATTCTTGAACCCATGGGCCTGATTCTGGATTATCTGCCCGGGGTCGGTCCCAATATTGACAATCCCGTTCGGACTAATGCGGATATTGATGCCATCAGCATCCAGAATTCCGCTGAGGCTATGCCGTACATTGCTGAGGCAATTCAATTGATCCGTCGGGAACTCCCACAAGAAGTACCACTGATAGGTTTTGGAGGTGGCCCGTTTACGCTGGCTTCATATGCCATCGAAGGCAAGGGTTCTCGCAATTACGTATTTGTAAAACGCCTGATGTATGGGGATGAAACGGCCTGGCATGAATTGCTGACAAAAATAACAACCATCGCCATTGACTACCTGAACTACCAAATTGATTCAGGTGTCCAGGCTGTACAGATTTTTGACAGCTGGGTTGGTTGTCTTTCACCTCTCGATTACCGTGAATACGTTTTACCCCATAGCCAAAGGCTCATCGAAAACATTTCCGGTCGAGTACCCATCATTCATTTTGGAACCGGTAATCCTGCCCTGTTGCCGATGATGGCAGAAGCCGGTGGTGATGTTTTGGCTTTGGATTGGCGCGCGCCTCTAGTAGATAGTTGGGATAAGGTTGGGGCGACATCAGTGCAGGGTAACCTCGATCCCGTTATCCTGTGTGCCGACAGGAGTTTTGTTGAAAGAAAGGCAATTACGTTACTCGATGAGGTGAACGGTAGACCGGGACACATATTCAACCTGGGCCACGGCATCATCCCCGAAACCCCAGTGGATAATGTGAAAGCACTGGTTAGCGTTGTTCAGGAATACCAGATTTAGCGTTAAGCATCGTGGAGAGTAAAGTGACGATAAGATCGAATTACGATCTCATGCAGATGCATGTTCACGCATTGTACATCCACGATAGTCGTTCACGCATAGTATCTGTCAACGATTGGAATGGTGGATCCGTTCCACGTTTCTTCCTTGGGCGAACGATGCAGGGAAATGTATGGCGCTTTCGACAAGATTTACCCGAAGGGATTTGTAAAGAGTTAGAGTCTTTTTTCGAAGCAGAACCATTCTCACTTTCAGAACAACCAAGGTTTGAGTCTGAATACGTACGAATTCTTTCAGAACATGCCCCGGTTGAGAGCAAATGGTTTGGCTCCGCATTTTGGTTTCCCAAACACGCCGAGACGCCATCCGAACCAGTATCAATTGATACAAATAATTCATATCTGCTAAAAGAAAGCATGCCGGACTGGCTCCTTGATGTTTCACATCAGCAGCCGTTTGTCGCACGAGTTGTTTCCGGTCAAGCCGTAGCAGTATGTGCGAGCGTCCGTATCACGGATGCTGCTCATGAAGCCGGAGTTGAAACGTTAGAAATTCACCGACGAAAAGGATACGCTGTCTCCGTCGTCCGGTCCTGGGCGAGTGCGGTTGAGGAAAGAGGTGCAATTCCTCTTTACAGTACATCGTTCAATAATATAGGTTCTCAGAATGTTGCAGCTCGATTGGGCTTGTCTAGGTATGGTGTTGATTTCGATATATCCTGAGTTAGCTCAAAGCAGTTTCTCAAAATACTTGGAGTTTCGCTGGTAGTTGTACAACGATTTTCTACTATCCGGTAACTCGGATATATCACCCTCAATAAATCCATGCTCGATAAACCAGTGGGCAGAGTGGGTAGTTAGTACAAATAGGCCGGATAGGTTAAGCGTTCTGGCTCTGCTTTCGATAGAGGACAATAACTGTTCGGCCCGGTTACCGTTTCTGTAATCACGATGAGTCGCAAGACATACCAGTTCGCCCTTCGCCTCAAAAGGATTCAGCGCGCCGCAGCATATGATCAAACCGTCACGTTCGATGATGGTGAACTGGTCGACTTCTGATTCGATGAGTTCCCGCGATCTTTTTACCAGTATCCCTTGCTCTTCGAGAGGCACGATGAGTTGTATGATGCCCGGCACATCTTCAGGTGTCGCTTTGCGTATTTGCTCATAACTGACTCTCGTAATCTGGGTTCCGGATCCATCGCGGGTAAACAATTCTTCCAGCAACGCCCCATCTGTGGCGTAGCTCACGATATGACAGCGATTTACACCGTTATGACAAGCCTGGCTGGTGAGAGAAAACAGATATTCTTCGGAAGAGTTCATACTCATTGCGGCTGAATTGATTGTTTGTAACTCGCTGACAACATTCCCGTTCTGGTCCCTGAACCCGGGTTCGCTGCTGAAGTAAATGAGTTTTTCGGCTTTTAGCGCGGTGGCGACATCGGCAGCGAGAGATATTGAGTCGAGATTAAAGATCTCCCCCGATGGTGAGTAGCCGAGGGGTGATATGAGGACGATGGCGCCATTGTCCAGCTGTTGGCAGATCGCATCCGTGTTAATTCGCCTTGTTGAACCTGTATTGTGAAAATCCTTGCCGTTAACAATTCCAATCGGTTTGGCTTTTACAAAATTTCCTGAATTTACTACGATGCTGGATCCATGCATGGGTGAATTGACCAGACCCATGCTCAACCTGGCTTCTATGTTCGCTTTCACACCACCAATAGTTTCAATAATATCTTGCAGTAATTCTGGTGTTGTAATTCGTTTGCCATCCCGTATATCCCAAGATTTTGACCGGCTTTCGAGTTGACGGTCTATTTGTTGCGCTGCTCCATGCACCAGTACGAGCCTGACGCCAAGACTGTTTAATAACGCAATATCAGCGATGATATTCGGCAGGTTCAAAGATTCCAAAGCATCCCCACCGAGATACAAAACGAAAGTTTTGTTTCTATGTGCGTTGATGTACGGCAATGAATCCCTAAACCACCTAATGTGATTTCCGTTATCAGTCATGAACTGGCTAGTCCTTACAACAGACCTGAAAAATAAGGCGCCGGATTATATCAACAGTAGGGTCAAGGTGGCTAAGGGGAATGAATTCGTTTGGCTGATGTGCCTGTTCAATAGAACCCGGGCCAAGAACAACAGTCTCCATGCCAAGTGTTTTCAGAAACGGTGCTTCAGTGGCGAATGCGACCGGACCTGCTGAACTGCCAGATATTTGTTCAACCAGGGCTACAAGCTCCTTTTTGTCGTTCTCGAACGGAGCTACGGCAGGGTGTATCAGGCCGAGGTCACACTTGAGATGATGGTTCTGCAACTTTGTCATAACGCGTTGCTTGAGTGATCGCAGAACCTCATCGTTGTCCATACCGGGAAGGACGCGGATATCAAAGGCAAGTTCAACGTGATCGCATATACGGTTGGGATTGTCTCCGCCATTGATACAACCCAGGTTGAGAGTCGGATAGGCCACGTTGAAATTGTCGTTAGTGTATTTGGCCTTAATTTCATTCCTGTATTGAATTAACTCTTCAATAAGGACCGCTGTGCCGTCAAGCGCGTTGTTCCCAAGCTCAGGATCTGATGAATGACCCGAGGTCCCGGTGATTAAAGCTTGCAGCATCATGATGCCTTTGTGCTGGTTCACAGGTTTCAAACCCGTAGGTTCGCCTATCATCGCGAAACGGGCGTTGGATAGTTCCGCAGCGGTCAAAGCCCTTGCGCCACTCATCGTAGATTCTTCGTCGGCGGTAGCAAGCAAAATAAGCGGGTGCTTAAAGTCCTTGTCCAATAGGGGTTTCATCGCCTCAATGGCGAGTGCAAAGAAACTCTTCATGTCACAGGTACCCAGGCCATACCAGCGATCATCTTTTTCAGTGATGGCAAATGGATTGGTATGCCATAAGTCTTCATCCAGGGGGACTGTATCGGTGTGACCGGACAGGACAAAAGCATTATCTCCGGATCCCCTTTTTGCAATCAGGTTGGCCTTGCCGGGTTTCCCGTTGATGGGGTTAATCGTAATTTCAAAGCCGAGCGGTTGCAGCCAATTTGCCAGGGTATGTATGACGTCAAGGTTACTCTGGTCGAATTGTTCCAGGGTACTGCTGATGGACGGTGTGGAAACGAGTTGCTCGATCATTTCCTTTAACCCGGGACTCTGTTGCATAATTTTTTTGATTTAGCTGGTTAAAGAAAAGCAGTGTATCAATTTTTTACTATTGCGGCGTTATCTGAGCTGCAGGGAAAAGCGACGAGAAAAGGTGTAAGCTTGAAGGCAATTAAACCGGATTTTAGAAGAGGGTGTGGTGGGTCTTCGGGAAGTTAACGCCAAAAAACCAGACATTACTCTAAACCTTCGCTCGTTACTCAATGACTTGGTAGCGGACGGTCGATTGTCCGTCAGTGATGCTGACCAGCTCAGCATGAAATCCAGATCCAAGGAACAACTTAACTGGCACCCCCTGGAGCTGATTGCCGAGGAAGCGGTGGAGGACCAGAAGACGTCAGGTAAGGTCCTTGATATCGATACACTGACCCTGTGGTTATGCGAAAAGTCTAACCAGCCCTACAAAAGGATTGACCCCTTAAAAATAGATTCCCAGGTTGTAACCAAAGTCATGTCTGCCGAATTTGCCCGACGGCACCAGATCCTGGCTATCGATGTGCTCGACGATGAAGTTGTTATCGTTAGTGCGCAACCTTATGTTTCTGCGTGGGAAGCAACCATAAGCCAGTCCCTGCCGGGTAAAGCGATCACCCGTATGATTGCCAACCCTACGGACATCCGGCAGTACACCAACGAGTTCTATACCATGGCAAGGTCAGTTAACCAGGCCTCGGCACTTGGCATAAATGTTAGTTCCCTGAGCAACCTTGAACAGATGCTGGAACTTGGCCAGATGGACTCCCTGGAAGCTAACGATGCGCACATCGTTACTATTGTCGACTGGTTGTTGGGGTATGCGTTTAGCCAGAGGGCGAGTGATATTCACCTTGAACCCCGACGTGATAAGGGAAAGGTCCGCTTCAGGATTGATGGTGTATTGCACTTGGTTTATCAATTACCGCCGCCAGTTATGACGGCAGTTACCAGTCGCCTCAAGACGCTGGGGAGAATGGATGTAGCAGAAAAACGGCGTCCTCAGGATGGTCGCTTGAAGACAAAAACACAGGATGCGCATGAAGTGGAACTGAGGTTGTCCACGCTGCCGACTGCCCATGGTGAGAAGATGGTAATGCGGATCTTTGATCCGGATATCCTGCTCAAAACATTCGGTGAACTCGGTCTGGAGCATGAAGACTACGATCGCTGGGAAGCGATGGTGCGAAACCCAAACGGCATAGTGCTGGTGACCGGTCCCACGGGTTCAGGCAAGACGACGACCTTATACACTAGCTTGAAACAACTGGCGACGGATGACGTTAATGTCTGCACCATTGAAGATCCCATCGAAATGGTTGAGCCCAGCTTTAATCAGATGCAGGTTCAGTCCAACATCGACCTCAATTTTGCGGACGGAATTCGTGCACTGCTCAGGCAAGATCCGGACATTATCATGATTGGCGAGATCCGGGACCTTGAAACAGCAGAGATGGCAATCCAGGCCGCCCTGACGGGTCACCTTGTGATCTCGACCCTGCACACCAATGATGCTCCTTCAGCCGTAACGAGGCTGCTGGAACTCGGGGTGGCGCCATATCTGATCAAAGCAACCGTCCTTGGCATTATGGCTCAGCGTCTAGTGCGGACATTGTGTTCCCATTGCAAGGCGCCGGGTGATTTGGATCCTGATGGCTGGAAGGTGCTAACCGCGCCATGGAAGGTGAAATTACCAAAGCTGATGAATCAACCAATAGGTTGCCTTGAATGCCGTGATACAGGTTACATGGGCAGGGAAGGCATCTACGAACTTTTGCCGATTACTGATTCGATCAAGGTCCATATTCGCGCTGATGTAGACATCGGTAAACTCCGGATATCTGCTATGAAGGAAGGCATGAAAACCTTGCGTTTGAGTGGTGCCCAGAAAGTTGGTGTGGGAGATACTACCGTTGCTGAGGTGTTACGTGTCGCGCCATTTTCCGGCATCGCGTAATTCGGACAGCACGCAAGGCGCCAACCTGCTGGCCAGCCTATCAAATAAAGTCATTCCGGCATTTTCGGGGCTATTGTTGAAATTGAATTTATGGTCCAATACGCGGTTCTCGCACACACAGGAAATTTAGATGACAGATTCATTAGCCGACAGAGATGGCGTCATCTGGTTTGACGGGGAACTTGTGCCCTGGCGAGAAGCAAAGGTGCATGTGCTTACGCATACCTTGCACTATGGACTCGGTGTATTTGAAGGTGTGCGCGCATACGCCACGACAAGGGGACCAGTGATATTTCGTTTAGAAGACCACACCGCCAGGCTGTTCCGCTCGGCGCATATACTTAATTTCACCATTCCATTCACCAGGGATGAAATCAACAACGCACAGATCCAGGTGGTTAAGGAAAATGGTCTCAAGGAAGCCTACCTTCGGCCAATGTGCTTCTATGGATCTGAGGCTTTGGGTTTAAGGGCGGAAGGGTTGACATCACATTGCATCATCGCTGCATGGGAATGGCCAAACTACATGACGCCGGAAGCAAGAATTGAGGGTATTAAGGTAAGAACATCCTCCTTTACCCGACATCATGTCAATATCACGATGTGCAAGGCAAAAGCGAATGGCAACTATATTAATTCCATGATGGCGCTGAGAGAAGCACTGGACAGTGGTTGTGAGGAAGCATTGTTGTTGGACAACGAAGGTTATGTTTCCGAAGGCAGTGGCGAAAACATTTTTCTGGTGCAAAATGGAAAGCTTGTAACGCCTGAACTTACTTCCTGCCTGGAAGGGATTACACGGGACACGGTCTTCTCGTTCGCTGGTGAATTGGATATCGAGATTAAGGAAAGACGCATCACCCGGGATGAGGTGTACGTTGCAGACGAGGCATTTTTTACCGGAACTGCTGCAGAGGTGTTGCCGATTCGGGAGCTCGATGGTCGGGTGATCGGTTGTGGTGGTCGTGGTCCCATTACTGAAAAGCTGCAAACCATGTATTTTGACCAGGTGATGTACAGGCGAACTGAACATCCGCAGTGGTCAACCGTGGTTAGCTGCTGAAAGAATGAAAGATAGAGTTCTTGTCGTTGGGCCGTCCTGGGTCGGCGACATGGTGATGGCTCAGACACTTTTCAAATCACTCGTTTCCACTAGGCCTAATGTCACAATAGATGTGATGGCACCAGCGGCAGCGTTAGCTGTGACGACAAGAATGCCGGAAGTTGATCGGAGTATTCTGTTTGAAATGGGTCATGGCGAACTGAGGTTGTTGTATCGTCACCAATTTGCGAAATCACTTGAAAGTTACCAGCAAGCCATCGTCCTGCCTAACTCTGTAAAATCCGCCCTGGTACCGTTGTTTGCAGGAATAGGAACTCGAACAGGGTTCCTGGGTGAGATGCGCTACTTCTTGTTAAACGACATTCGGGTACTGGATAAACAACGGTTACCTCGTATGGTTGACCGCTTTGTCGCGTTAGGGGATGAACGGAGCCCGACGGAAATAATTTATCCGGAACTAGAACTTGATCTGAAAAACCAGGAAGAATGTCTCGCACGGCTGGATCTGGATCTGGAACGACCAGTGTTGAGTATTTGTCCCGGCGCGGAATTTGGTGAATCAAAAAAATGGCCGGAAGAACATTACGCCAGTTTAGCCAACTTCGGGATTGAACAAGGTATGCAGGTGTGGATATTCGGTTCTCCCAGGGATGACATGGTTGCAAGGCAAATTTGTGATGGCATTAAAAGGCAGGAGCTATGTCACAACCTTGCCGGGAAGACAACCTTGCTTGATGTAGTAGACCTGATGGCCCTTTCAAGGCTGGTCGTCAGCAATGATTCGGGACTGATGCATATTGCAGCGGCAGTGGGCTCTGAAACTGCAGTGCTGTATGGCTCAACCTCACCAGCATTTACACCTCCACTGACGCAGAAAGTAAAAATTATCAGTAAACAACTCTCGTGCAGCCCTTGTTTTAAAAGGACATGCCCACTTGGGCATAAGGATTGTCTGAATAAACTCGAACCCCGGCGGCTGTTTCCGGTCGTTGAAAATGTGTTGAGACGGGCATCGTGAAGGTTTTGGTCGTAAAGATGTCTTCCATGGGAGATGTAGTCCACACACTGCCCGCTATCGTTGAAGCCAGGCGAGCAATTGCGGATATCAGTTTTCACTGGGTAGTAGAGGAAGGCTTCAAAAACATTCCCGGGATACACCCTTTGGTGGATGAAGTGATTCCAGTTGCGATTCGAAGATGGAGGAAAAACTGGTGGAGTTCGTTTTCGAGTGGGGAAATCGCTGAGTTTTATCGTACCCTGAAACGGCGTCGTTATGATCTGATAATTGATGCACAGGGGCTAATGAAAAGCGCCATAGTTAGTTTGTTGGCAGCAGGTCCGGTTTCGGGATTTGACCGGCGGTCTGCTCGCGAACCTGCTGCTAGTTGGACCTATCGTCGATCAATAGCTGTTGATAAGAATCTTCATGCCGTTGAACGCCAACGGCACCTGTTTGCTGGTTTACTCGGTTATGAGGTAAGCGGGCCGGTAGATTATGGACTGAAATCAGCACGTGAAGTCAGCCGGGTTTCCAACACAATCATGCTGCTGCATGGCACTTCCTGGGAATCAAAATTGTGGCCTGAAGCATCCTGGCGATCACTGTGTAATATTATTCTTGAAGATGGCTATGAGGTGCTGATTCCGTCAGGTAGTCAGGAAGAATCCAGGCGTGCAGCATTTATAGCGGCAGATACGAGTGCGACGGTACTGTCTTCGATGCAACTGTCGGAACTCATCCCGGTCATGAAAACGTGTTCGGCTGCAGTTTCTGTGGACACGGGACTTGGCCACCTGGCAGGTGCGATGGGTCTGCCTTTAGTCGCATTGTACGGCGCAACGGATCCAGCTCTGACCAGTGTTTATGGTGACAATCAAAGTGTGATAGTTAGTGATCACTTACCATGTATTCCTTGCAGGGAGAGAATATGTCGATACCCGGTTGAGGACTATTCGAGTAAGATCTACCCTCCATGTTTCGAGCAAATAACCCCGGAGTCGGTTTGGCAAGCGTTACGGTTACAAATCAACAAAGCGAACCATCTGCCAGCCTAAAACTGGCGTTTTGTCTTTACAAGTACTTCCCTTATGGGGGTTTGCAGCGAGATTTCATTCGAATAGCGAAGGAATGTCAAAGAAGAGGCCACCACATCCGGGTCTACACGCTGCTCTGGCGTGGTGACATTCCTGACGGGTTTGAGGTGGTCATTGTTCCTGTAGACGCCCTGACTAACCATACTCGTTATGAAAGATTTTTTTACTGGGTTCAAGATGCGCTGCGTAATAATCCAGTTGATGGAGTCGTTGGTATCAACAAGATGCCGGGTCTAGACGTATACTATGCGGCCGATTCCTGCTATGAGGAAAAGGCGCAGACCCAGCGAGGTTGGTTGTATCGGTTGTTGCCTCGTTACCGGCACTTCGCAAAATTTGAAAGGGCGGTGTTTGCAGAAAATTGCGACACAGAAGTCCTGATGATCTCAGAATCTCAAAAACCCTTTTTTGAAAAGTATTACAAGACGCCAACTGCACGTACACATTTTTTACCGCCAGGCATATCCAGAGATCGAATTGCACCGCACAACGCAGATAAAATCCGGGCTAATAAGCGTCTGGAGCTAGATGTTGCTAACGATGAATATATGTTGTTGGCAGCGGGATCAGGGTTTATCAAGAAAGGCCTGAACCGTGGACTATATGCGTTGAAGTCTCTACCGAAAGATGTCCGGGCCAAAACAAAGCTGTTTGTGATAGGTGAAGACAACCCCGCTCCTTTTAGGAAAATGATCCTGGCGTTAGGACTTCGTAGGCAGGTAACATTTTTATCCGGTCGCGATGATGTCCCTGAAATTCTGCTGGCGGGTGACATTTTGTTGCATCCGGCTCTTGATGAGAATGCGGGGATCATCCTGTTGGAGGCAATCGTTGCTGGACTCCCTGTCCTGGCCACGGATATTTGTGGCTGGGGGCATTATGTAACTGAGGCTAATGTTGGCTACCTGATTGAGAGTCCCTTCAAACAGGCTGCACTCAATCAAAAACTGTTGGAGATGATTCAATGCGATCGGCGCGATGAGTGGAGAGTCAACGCCAAACGATTCGCCGAATCTGCCAACATATACTCATTACCGCAGAAAGCGTCTGAAATAATAGAAAAGGTCACGCTGAACCGATGTAGGGAGAGGTCGAAAAAGCTGATCCTGGCGTTTTGCCTGTACAAGTACTTCCCTTTTGGGGGTCTACAGAGAGACTTTATAAGTATTGCCCAGGAGTGCCAGCAGCGAGGCTTTTCGATCAGGGTTTACACATTGTTCTGGCAGGGACCGGTTCCACCTGGATTTGAGGTCATCATCGTACCGGTAACTGCAATTACTAACCATTCCAGATACCAGAGGTTTTCACAGTGGATGGGTCATCACCTAATGCTTAATCCGGTAGATGGCGTGATCGGCTTTAACAAGATGCCTGGACTCGACGTCTACTACGCGGCGGATTCCTGTTATGAAGAGAAGGCGCAAACCCAGAGGGGAAGGTTGTATCGTTCCATACCCCGCTATAGACACTTCTCACGATTTGAAAAGGCTGTATTTGAACCGACAGCCGAAACAGAGATCCTGA
>JAPUGI010000239.1 GCA_027292925.1 Gammaproteobacteria bacterium | reverse complement strand
CCGTATCGCGGGTTTCAAGTTGTAAGGTGCGAAGTTCATCACCGCTGAAAATTTCCTGGATTTTCTCGATTTCGTCGGCAGCTTCTTTTTTGTCGATGCCACATTTCTGCGTAAGTGCCGTTTGCGTTTACCAGGTTATTGTGAGTTCCACGTTCAATAATTTTCCCGTGGTCCATGACCAGTATCTCATCTGCATTAACTATCGTTGATAAACGATGTGCTATCACAAGCGTGGTTCTGTTTTTTGATACTTCGAGCAGCGCTGCCTGTATCTCTCTTTCTGTTTTGATATCCAGGGCAGAACTAGCCTCATCCAGCACTAATATAGGTGGGTTTTTTAATATGGTACGGGCAATAGCTACCCGTTGCTTCTCACCGCCGGACAGTTTCAGGCCACGTTCACCGACTCTGGTTTCATAGGCTTTTGGTAACGACATGATGAAGTCGTGGATGCTTGCCGTTCGAGCAGCCGTTTCTACTTCGTCATCGGACGCAGAAGGTTTGCCATACCTGATGTTATAGCGAATGGTGTCATTAAAAAGAACGGTATCCTGGGGGACGATGCCGACGGCATGGCGCAAACTGGTCTGGGTTACGCTGGAAATATCACAGCTATCAATACAAATTTGACCAGATTGTGTGTCATAAAAACGATAGAGCAGTCTGGCAAGTGTCGACTTTCCCGCACCACTGGGGCCGACTACTGCAGTGGTTCTGCCTTCAGGAATTTCGAAACTGATACCATCCAGGATTTTTCTGTCCGGATCGTATCCGAAATGCACAGCGTCAAACGATACTTTTGCCAGTTTGACAACCAGTGGCGGCGCGCCAGGGTGATCTTCAATTTCAGGCGAGAGATCCAGTAACTGAAACATAAATTCCATATCCACCAACGCCTGGCGAATCATTCGATAGGAAGAGCCGAGAAAGCCGAGAGGAATAAACAACTGCAACATAAAAGTATTGAGCATCACGACCTCACCCGTTGTGAGATTTCCTGCGGCATAATCCTGGATAGCTAGAAAGAGGATGGCGACCTGGCAAACCACTCTCACTGCCAGTTGGCCGCCATTGAGCATGCCGAGCGTGTTCTGGCTTTTTACTGCTGCACCCATATATTGCACCAGTGCATCGTTGTACCGGTCTGCCTCGTAGTTCTCGTTTCCAAAATACTTGACTGTCTCGAAGTTGAGCAAGCTATCGACACCAATAGTGGTGGCCCTCGATTCCTGCTTGACCATTTCCCTGCGGAACTTTGTACGCCATTCTGTGAACAACAGTGTAAAGGTGATGTAGCCAGCGACCGCAAAAAGGATGACCAGTACGTATTTCGGGTGGTAGACCACCGCGAGATAGGTGGCAACTATGCTGATTTCAAACAGGGTTGGTGCAATATTGAATGCGAACAATCCAGTGACCTGTTGCAGTGCGCGCGTCCCTCTCTCAATTGCCCTTGAAAGTCCACCTGTGCGACGATCGAGGTGAAATCTCATGCCGAGTTCATGCAGATGATTGAAGGCTTTCAGGCCAAACACGCGTTGTGCGTACTCCGACACTGGCGTGAATGCCGCGGCTCTAAGTTCCGTCAGCAAGCCGGGCAGGAACACCATTAATCCGTACAGCAAAACAAGTATCACCAAGGCAGAGAATGCCTGTTGTGGATCAATGTCAGCATTGGCTGCAACCAGTGCTTCAAGCCCATCAATCAGATCTTTCAGGACGATGGGACCATAGACATTAGCGCTACGTCCTAATAGTAAACAGCTAATAGCTATGATCACGCGAAATTGCATCTCCCTGTGGTTTTCAGGCCACAGGAAGGGGAGAATGGAACGAATGGTTTCTAATGCACTTCGCTTTTCGACACCGTCAATATTCAGGGGGTCAGAAAAGGCGACAGCATGAGGATTGAGTTCCATTTGTTCAATATTGTGCGGGTTGCTTGCTAATTTCAATAGACCAATCCTTTCCAGATTCTATATTGAACTTATGCGCAAAATTTCCCTGATTGATAGCTAGGCTTAGATCTCCGCTTGAATTCACAAACAGCAAAGTGTTGCCGACAGGTACATCACCGAAAGATTTCACATAGGGTGTACTTTCCTGCCAGATAACTGCTTCATTTTTCCTGATGGTGATATCGAAAACGCCTCCATATGCGGGCTTGATATCATCGAAAAGATGGCGGTTGATGCTGAAATAGATGTTCCCTAACCGGCCGGTTCCACCAACCACGAAGCCATAGAGAATTCCGTTTTCAAATTTTCCGCCCAGCGCATTGAGCATCATCACCTGGGGTTCCATCAATGGCCCAACCTGCTTGAATGTAATAACACCGGCTGCCAATCTGGCACCGGTAAAGGAATATACATCCCGCCCATGGAAAGTATGAGCCCATTCGCTTCCTGGTCTTCTGTTAACTGATTCGTCTATTTCACGCACCGCCTCAATGCCGTACTGGGAAGCAGGGTCGGATAAGGATCCATTGTCCGGACTTACAAAAAACAAACCATTTTTGGTTTGTAATACGACAGATTTTCTATCCGTGCCGACGCCGGGATCAACGACGGAAACAAACACCGTACCTGCTGGCCAGGTTTGTGAGTTATAGGCCAGGCTCTCGCTTGCAGATCTAATATCGTACAAGGGAATTAGTGGCCGCACATTATAAATATCCAAGTCTTTGCTTACACTGTAGGCAACCCCGGTCATCACCTGTCCTGCAAAGTCCGCCTGAATAACCAGTGCGCTTTTATCAGGAGTATCCTGGCGGTGCTCGTTCTGTGCACAAGCGAAAATAGCTGTGCTGGTCAAGATGATTGTCATCAGGAATTTAGTGAAACGTGTCATAGATTTTAACCCTGGTCGATACGAGCTGGCGCCATAGTAGCAAAAATAACCAGTCTCGAGAGTCAGGTTGATTCTAGCGAAAATCCCTCGACTTCAGCGAAAAATGTTCCAGGTATTGGCTCAGGTCTTCAACATGGCCCGCGATAACATGGATAACAGAATCCTTCCTTTCCATTACACCCTTTATCTTTAGCAGTCGGCCCTGCACAATCGCCGCCCGATATTTCTCGAGAATGCGGGTCCAGATCACCACATTGATATTGTTAGTTTCATCTTCCAGGGTCAGGAACAGGACGCCGGATGCAGAGGAGGGCCGTTGCCTGCCGGTGACAATCCCCGACACCTGAACGAAACGGCCGTGGCTGAAATTTTCCAACTCTTTACTGGTTTTACAGTGGCTAAAGGGCCCGCCGGTTTCCCTTAACATGGCCATTGGATGTCGTCCAAGTGTCAGACCAAGGCTGGTATAGTCGGCTCGCAGGTCATCGGTTTCCAGCGGGGCAGGCAGGCTTATCTTGCCATATTGACTTTTTTCTTCTGCTACCTGGTTTAAGAGAGGAGTCTCGGGAAGGATACCTTTCACATCCCAGTGCGTCTGGTAGCGGTGTCCTGACAGGTTCTTGAAGGCGCCACTTTCGGTTAGTCTCGACAGGTCACCCCGGCCTAATCGCGCTCTTCTTACAATGTCATCAATCTTGAGAATCGGTGATTGGCTGCGTGCGCTAATAATACGTGTAGCGGTATCTTCCTTGAATCCTTTGATGCGCTGGAATCCTAATCGAATAGCCGGTTGCGGTATATGAGTTGGGAGATGTCGCTTAAAAGTAACTGCTGGCTGCTCCAGGGTCGACTCCCATTGGCTATGCTCAATATCCACCGACCTGATCTCAATATCATGCCTTCTTGCGTCCTGGACCAGTTGTGAAGGAGAGTAAAAACCCATGGGCTGGCTATTCAGCAGGCCACAGTAGAATGCAGCAGGCTCATGGCATTTAAGCCAGGCTGAGACATAAACCAGCAGAGCAAAGCTGGCAGCATGGGATTCTGGAAAACCATAATCACCGAAGCCTTTGATTTGTTCGAAAATACGTTCAGCAAATTCCCGGTCATGGCCTCGCTCCAGCATACCGTTGACCAGCTTTTGCTGGAACTTGTCCAGACCACCCTTGCGTTTCCAGGCTGCCATGGCGCGCCTGAGTTGATCTGCCTCCCCGGGTGTAAAACCGGCGGCGACGACTGCAAGTTTAATCACCTGCTCCTGGAAAATAGGGACACCCAGTGTGCGTTCCAGCACAGACCTGATTGCCTCGTTAGCATAGGTAACTTTCTCCTCGCCATTTCTGCGTTTGAGGTAGGGGTGCACCATTTTGCCCTGAATAGGACCTGGCCTTACGATCGCAACCTCGATAACCAGGTCATAGAAGCACTTTGGTTTTAACCTGGGCAGCATGGATATCTGGGCGCGGGATTCAACCTGGAATACGCCAATGCTGTCACCTCTCTGCAACATTTGGTAGGTCAGGGGGTCTTCAGAGGGAATTGAGGCAAGGGATAACTGCGCTCTTGAGTGCGACCGGTAAGCATTGATCATGTGCAAGCTTTTGCGAATCGAGGTCAGCATACCCAACGCCAGTACATCAATTTTAAGCAGCCCCAGGGATTCAAGATCATATTTGTCCCACTGGATAATTGTCCGCTCATCCATGGCGGCATTTTCTACAGGCACAAGATGGGAAAGGGGACCGCTTGAGATAATAAAACCGCCAACATGTTGCGAAAGGTGTCGGGGGAACCCCAGTATCTGGTTAATCAGTTCCAGAAACTGGCCAATGATCGGGCTGCGGGGATTAACGCCTGCTTCTTCAAATCTTGTCAGTAATATTTCTCTCTTGTCCCACCAGGACAAGGACTTGGCGAGATGATCAGTGAGTTGCAAATCCATACCGAGGGCCTTGCCTACATCCCGGATTGCACTTTTTGGCCGGTAAGTAACAACGGTAGCTGCAATAGCGGCCCTGTGCCTGCCATACTTTTTGTAGATGTATTGGATAACTTCTTCACGACGTTCATGCTCGAAGTCCACATCAATGTCCGGTGGTTCATCCCGCTCTTTTGATATAAACCTCTCGAACAAGAGGCTGATTTTGGTAGGGTCCACCTCAGTGATTGCAAGGCAATAACAAACCGCACTGTTGGCTGCAGAGCCGCGCCCCTGGCACAAAATGTCTTGGCTCCTGGCGAAATGTACTATGTCGAAAACTGTGAGGAAGTAATATTCGTACCGCAGTTCTGCAATTAGTTTCAGTTCTTTCTCGATCAACTCCCTGACTTCCGGTTTCTCTCCGCGAGGCCAGCGCACTCTTGCGCCTTCTTCTACCAGTTGCCGCAAATATGCAGAAGGACTGAGATGTGGCGGCACCAGTTCTTCCGGATACTCATAGCGAAGTTCATCCAGGGAAAAGTCACACAGGTTGGCTATCTGTACCGTGTTAGCAAGAAGTTCAGCAGGGTAGAGAGCTTTAATCACCGGTATAGGGCGCAGATATTTCTCCCGGTTGGAAAAAAGCAAACGCCCGGCAAGTCGGATTGACTGGCGCATACGTATTGCAGAGACAACATCCTGCAATGCCTTCCTGTCAGGATGATGCATATGCACATCGCCAGCTGCGACAAGGGGCAATTTCAACTGGCCAGATAAAGTAAGTGCGTGCTCATAGCATTCAATATCATGTCCATCGGGAAAAATTTCCAGGCCAAGCCAGAGCCTGCCCAAAAAAAGATGCTGCAGTTGCTCACCAAAGCGTAAATGGTGGGGCTCGACTCTATCCGGGATCCATATCACCAGGCACTGGTCCATGGCGAATTCCAGGTCCTTGATTGAAAGCTGGTATTGCCCCTTGTCTGCTCTTCGTCGGCCAATGGTAATCAGGTTGCAAATCTGTCCGTAGGCGATGCGGTTTCTGGCAAGCAATACCAGGTGAATATCCTCATCCAGATGAAACTCGCTGCCAACAACCAGTTTAAGGTTACATTCCTTAGCCGCGACGTGCGCTTTGACCACGCCAGCCATTGAACATTCATCAGTAATGGCGATCGCGGCATAACCAAGTTTGGAGGCCTGGATAACCAACTCCTCTGGATGGGATGCACCACGCAGGAACGAGTAGTTGCTGATGCAATGCAGTTCTGCATAACCCCCGTCACCCAGAGCCGCATACCTGTCATCCTGAGCCGTAAAACCCTCGTCATCCTGAGCCGTAGGTGAAGGATCTCGCTTTCCCATATTAATACTGTATATATATCCAGATACTGTTAATATATACAGTATTGGGGGGTCATGCAAGAACAAGCATAGGTACTCGCCATCGTCCACCGCGTGACCAGCACTTTTGTTGTCAAACGAACAGGAACGCGGGAATATTTTGGTCCTAAATTAATGGTGGCTCAAATCCCGGCCAATTCGACCGCCAACCTCTTGTATTAACCAAGTATCACATCAACCCTAAGCTGGCGCGCTATAGTTTATAAAAGTGATCAACGTTATTAACACGATGGCAACGGGTGCCAGATAACGCATGATGAATCGCCACCCGCGATAAGCAAGCCCATTTCCTAACCCCAGCTCGTCACGAGTTGCCTGTTCCGACATAATCCAACCAACGAAGATTGCAATAAAAAATGTACTGATCAGGATGAGGTTGTTGACTACGAAGAAATCAATAATGCGGAAAATTGTTGCGTCGCGTAACAGATCAATAAAGCCCAGTGGCGTGAAGTCAGACCAGATGTTAAATGAAAATACAGAACCTAATCCGATGATCCAGGCAAGCCCACCGGCAAGTACCGTCATCATTGGGCGACTGGCCCCCTCACGCTCCACCAAACGGGAAACCACTGATTCCAACATTGATATTGATGTGCTTAGTGCCGCAAATAGTACCAGCACAAAAAACAAGGTTCCAAAGAAGGTGCCCCCAGGCAGTTGCCCAAATGCGACAGGTAGAGTCTCAAAGAGCAGACCCGGTCCAGCGGCCGGCTCAAGGCCGTAGGCGAATACGATTGGGAATATTGCGAGACCTGCGAGCAGGTCCACAGCCACATTTGCAGAGGCAATGACTACTGCAGTATGCGGAATTGATGCCGTTTTGTTGAGATATGCACCATAGGCAATGATGCCGCCACCGCCGACACTCAAGGAAAAAAACGCCTGCCCGAGCGCCAGCAACACGACGTCGTGATCTATTTTGGAAAAATCAGGCAGGAACATAACCTGCAGCGCCCGTGAAAAATCCGCAGTGAATGCAGCGTACACCACGAGGACAATCAGGATCACGAATAGTGCTGGCATCATGAATTTGACTGTCTTCTCAACGCCGTTGCGCACACCGTGGCCAACGATAAGCATGGTAAGTAGTATAAAAACAGCATGCCAGCCCGTCATACCAATGACACTACTTTGTACTTCCGCAAACATCTGCACGGACTCTTGCGGCGTTATTCCTATAAATGCTCCCGATAACGACTTCACCAGATAAGCAAGCACCCAACCAGCCACCACACTGAAGAAGGTCAGGGCGAGAAAGGCGACGGACAGAGTTATCCAACCCAGGTATTTCCAGTTGGCACTCTTCCCTTCGGCGAGGGCAAGAGCTAGTGTACTACCTACCGGACTCTGCCCGCCACGACGGCCAATGACGATCATGGCGATCAGTGCCGGTACACCAAAGCTGATGATGAAAAACAAATACAAGAAGATAAACGCGCCGCCACCATTTTCGCCGGCCATAAATGGGAAACGCCAAATGTTGCCTAGGCCAACGGCACTGCCCATGGCGGCAAGCGCGAAACCCCACCGGCTTGAAAACTGTTCGCGGCTGGAAGTTATGGCTATTTCCTTTTTCTCTAGACTATGGTGATGAAATTTAAATCTTAAAAACTCTCATGGCATTGTCAGTTCTTATTGCAACACACTGATCCCTGGGAAGTACTTCGGTATTAGCTAAGGCGCCGGATGTATCATAAACCTGGTGTGGCCAGTCCGTGCCGAACATGATCCGGTCTACACCGACAATGGTTATGAGGTACTGCAGAGCTCGGGGATCGTAAGTGATGCAATCGTAGTAGATATGGTGCAGGTAATCGGTTGGCTTTGCCGCCATTTTCCTTCGCTGGGGCAATTCAACCTCGTCGCCTTTTTCAAAGCGTCCGATGAGGTAAGGCAGCGCACCCCCGCCGTGTGAAGCGATCAAGTTCAAGTTCGGGTAGCGATCGAAGAAGCCATCAAAAATCATGCGTGTGATTGCCAGCGTTGTATCAAACATGAAGCCAACAGACCAACTCAAATCGAATTGAGCCATATCCATCAAGTCGACACCAGGCGGATCAGTCGGATGTAGAAGAACCGGCAAACCGCGGCGGTCGATTTCTTTCCATATGGGCGCAAAGAACGGATCATTCAAGCTACGGCCAGCCACATTAGCCAGCACCATCACGCCACTAGCGCCTTTATCGCAAGTCCGGGCAAGTTCTTCCATGGCTCTCTGGGGATATTCCCACGGTAGAGATGTAAACCAACGAATACGATCGGGATATTTGCTCTGCGCTTCCGCCATATTGTCATTTGATTCTCTCGCCGCAAGACAACTGACTTCTTCTGTACCCCAGTAGACGTTCGGACAGGTCAAAGAAACAATGGAGACGTCGATTCCCGTCGCATTCATCTGCTTAATGCGTAGCTCATAATCGAAGTGGCCGGGTTGGGGGAAAGCCACGGGCGTGTCAGCGCGGAAAATCTCTTGATGTCCATCGGGGCGTGTCTTGAGACTGTACTGGCTACCCTCATGCTGTAGTAATTCCAGCCATTGGTGTGTGTATGCATGGGTATGAACGTCTATGATGGTCATTAGAATGAGCTTCGAATTTGAGGGGGTTCTAAGAAGAGTATCACGTGATTTTGCTTCAAGATTGACTGAATTCTGGGGAGAAAGGGCAAGGGCGTAAATTGCTAAGTTGCAAATAACATGGTTTATTCTGCCTTACTCGGAGGCAAGGATAAATTATGAGATTTGAATCACCGAAAACAACCAGGGAAGCGGTGGCGCTTTTAGCGAAGGAGAAAGGCTCAGCCTATGTCCTTGCCGGAGGTACCGATCTTCTGGTTCGCATGAAAACCGGCTTGATCGAACCTGATCTTGTGGTTGATATCAAACGAATTTCGGCAATGCAATCGATTAAGACAACTGCATCCGGGACTAGGATTGGTGCAGCGGTATCAGGCGCGGAGCTTGGTGAAAACAAAAAGCTGAAAAAGGCCTGGCCCGGCGTAGTGGAAGCCACCAACCTGATCGGCTCGGATCAAATCCAGGGTCGCTGCACCATGGTTGGAAATCTCTGTAACGCCTCACCAGCTGCTGACAGTGTCCCGGCGCTGATGGCGGCACGTGCCAAGGCCGTTGTAGTCGGTAAGAACAAACGTCGAACGGTGGCGGTTGAAAAAATTATCACTGGCCCTGGTGAGACTTCACTAGCCAAGGGCGAAATTATTGAAGCTATTATCCTGCCCAGGCGATCAACAAAATCCGGTGACGCATTTCTGCGTTTTATTCCAAGAACCGAAATGGATATCGCCGTAGTGAGTGCAGGAATCAGCCTGACACTTGCGCGTGGTGTGATTAAGTCCGCCCGCGTGGCGCTTGGGGCGGTCGCTGCTACGCCTTTACTTGTACCGGCAGCTGCCAGGGCAATCATCGGCACAAAGCTTGACGATGTGGCACTGGAGAAATTAGCTGCAGCCTGTTCCGCAGCGTGCAAGCCAATCGATGATAAGCGCGGTACAATAGAATATCGAACTAAAGTAGTGGGCGTGCTCGCGTGCCGCGCCGCAAAAATCGCTTACCAACGTGCTGGAGATGCTTAATGCCGGGCCTACTTGTATCTACAACAGTCAACGGTGACGCCATTGAGTTTGTCTGCCCGCAGGATGAAACGTTACTCGACTCACTACGCGACCGCGTAGGGCTTACTGGCGTTAAAGAAGGCTGTGGCACAGGTGACTGTGGTGCTTGCAGTATTACCCTCGACGGCCGCCTGGTCTGTTCCTGCCTTGTGCTCGGAGCAGAAGCCAATGGTCGTGAAATTGAAACTGTCGAAGGGCTAGCAGACGGTGACAAACTTCATCCGCTGCAGGATAAGTTCATCGAGTACGCTGCCCTGCAATGCGGCATCTGTACGCCAGGTTTTCTGATTGCTGCAAAGGCGCTACTCGATCGCAATCCCAATCCAACTGTAGAAGAAATCCGCTACGGCCTCGCCGGTAATCTTTGTCGATGCACGGGCTACGATAAAATTGTACGAGCGGTACAGGCAGCAGCCAAACAGATGAGAAAAAAGTAGCGTCGTCCTAACGAACGAATTAAAGGAATCAGACATGCCACAAGACACCAGTTACACAGACCAAAATTTCAAGTTGGTCGGCACTCGCCCGAGGCGACCGGATGGTGTTGATAAAGTTACTGGCCGTGCCAAATTCGGGGCTGATGCGACGGCACCCGGCCAACTCGTAGGACTTATCCTGCGTTCACCACACGCCCATGCAAAAATCAGGAAAATCGACACTTCAAAAGCGGAAAAGCTCGCTGGCGTTAAGGCGGTTGTTACCAGTGCTGACCTCCCTGATCTCACGGACGGTGATCGTGCCATGCTCGACATTCTCGAAAACTGCATGGCACGTGGTCGTGCGCTTTACGATGGGCATGCAGTAGCTGCAGTTGCTGCGATCAATGCACAAACTGCAAGGAAGGCACTGAAGCTTATTAAAGTTGACTATAAGGTGCTGCCACATGTGACTGATGTTGACGAGGCCATGAAGCCCGGTGCCCCGATTGTCCAGGACTGGGTCTTTACAACTGGCGTTGAACCCAAACCGAACAAACCGTCAAACATTTCCCAACGGAATGAGTTTGGTCATGGTGACGTTGAAGCAGGCTTTGCTCAGGCGGATGTGATCGTCGAAAAAAGTTATAAGACTGAACAAACCCATCAGGGGTATATCGAACCGCATGCCTGCCTAGCCAGTGTCCGGCCGGATGGTTCGGGTGAACTGTGGGTTACAACGCAGGGTCACTTTACGTTCCGCAACATTTGTTCATCTCTACTTGGCATGGACGTGGCCAAACTGAAGGTGACGGCATCAGAGATTGGTGGGGGATTCGGCGGAAAGACCCATGTATGGATGGAACCCGTTGCTCTGGCATTGTCCCGCAAGGCAAACCGACCGGTCAAAGTCGTCATGAGCCGTGATGAAGTGTTCCGCGCGACTGGCCCGACCTGTTCAACATCTATCGATGTAAAAATAGGCGTGAAGAAAAATGGCACAATCACGGCCGCCACTGCTGAACTGCGTTATCAAAATGGTCCCTTCCCGGCTATCTGGGGCATGCTTGGCGCAATGACTTCGTTCGCCTGTTATGACCTGAAGAATGTTAAATCGGTTGGCTACGATGTCCTCTGCAATCGCCCGAAGGTCACCGCTTATCGAGCGCCTTCTGCACCGATGGCTGCCTTTGCAGTTGAAAGCACGATGACCCTGGTGGCAGCTGAGATTGGTATGGATCCTGTGGACTTCCGCATCAAGAACGCAGCGAAAGAGGGTACCCTCGCGTCCTATGGTCCGACTTACGGTCCCATTGGCATTGGGCCGACCCTGGCTGCGGTGAAAAATCACCCGCACATGAAGGCTAAGCTCGGCAAAAATCAGGGTCGGGGAATGGCATGCGGTTTTTGGTTCAATTTTGGTGGGCAAACCTGTACCGACTTAAATATTGGCATTGATGGTACCGTCACACTCACAGTTGGCACCGTAGATGTGGGGGGCTCTCGTGCTTCTTTGTCAATTATCGCTGCAGAGGAACTTGGTATTCCCTACGATCAAGTCCAGGCGAACATTGCCGATACCGCCTCGCTCGGATTCAACGATATGACGGAGGGTAGTCGTGGTACCTTCTCGTCCGGTATGGCCACGATATTCGCAGCGCGTAATGCCATCGAGGTGTTGCGGGAGCGGGCTGCGCAGATGTGGGATATTCCTGTGAAGGCTGTCGTGTGGGAGAACGGTGAAGCCAGAGCAACGGGCAAAGAGCATGGCAACCTGCCAGTACTATCGCTGAAAGAAATCGCCGCCAAAGCACCCAGAACGGGTGGGCCGATCGCAGGCCACAATGAAGTGGTAGCAGACAACGCCGGTGTATCGTTTGCAAGCCATATCTGTGACGTTGAAGTGGATCCGGAAACAGGCGGGACAAAGGTGATCCGCTACACTGTTATTCAAGATGCCGGTAAAGCTATTCATCCTGACTATGTGGAAGGGCAGTTTCAGGGTGGTGCGGCTCAGGGAATCGGTTGGGCACTCAACGAAGAGTACATTTATGGAGAAGATGGTCGCCTCCAGAACGCCGGTTTCCTCGACTATCGAATTCCGGTGTGCTCCGACTTACCGTTTATTGATACTGAAATCCTCGAGATCCCGAATCCTAACCATCCTTATGGGGTGCGCGGCGTGGGGGAAACCTCAATTGTTCCGCCACTTGCGGCGATTGGCAACGCGGTGTCGGACGCGGTTGGGGTACGCTTGAATCACGTGCCGATGTCGCCGCCTCGAATCCTCAAGGCGCTCGACGAGGCGAGAGGCAGTTAGGACTCGGATAGCGTCCTTTAAACTGTGCTCCAGGTCAGTCTAACCGGTTCGCTTCGATCTGCCGCCAACGACGTGGCAGTAGTTGAAATTGATGCGGGTACGATCCGTGAATTACTGACCAAACTCGTTGAACGTTATCCACGGATGAACAAGCACGTCGATGAAGGCATCGCTGTATCGATCGACGGAGAAATCTACCGTGATAATTGGAGCACGATGATCCCTGCGGATTCCGAGGTGTTTCTTCTGCCTCGGATACCGGGTGGCTAAATGGCATGCAACCTTGCCGATAACTTCAAACAATGTTGTACCGGTTTCGATCATGGCTTCGCCCCTTTATCATATTGTTTGATAGTTTCTTCCAGGAGAAGTAGTGCTCGCTCTGCAAATTGGTGCATGTTTTTTTCGCGATTATCAAAGCCGGTGTGGACGGTTTCGCTTGAAACAATGGGTCCTGCGACTGCAATCACGCTGATTCCGACCTCGGCGCTATAGGGAGTACCACCGGGCCCAGCAACGCCTAATTCAGCGATTCCCCAGGTCGCGCCAAGGTCATCTCGAATTGTTTCAGCAAAAATCCTGACCATTGCTTCTGTCAGGGGTTTAAGTCCCTTCAGTTTGTCCATCGGCAGGTTAAGGAAAACTTTTCTGGATTCCCGCGTGTAAATTACGGTGCCGCCGAGGAAATAAGCAGAGGCGCCGGGTACGGCAAGCAGGCTTGCTGCGATAAGACCTCCAGTAGATGATTCGGCGACGGCAATGGTTTCCCGTCGTGATTTTAGCAGCGCCGCAACTGGTAACGCCGGTGTTTCAAGACCCAAACTATTCTCCTTTGAGAAAGGAGCGTTATTGTGTCAGAAATTGAAAGCTGCGGGTATTGTTAGAGGTGATTAGATTGGTTGATGAGAACAATGGTTACTTGGACCAGGCGACCGCGTTCAGACCTTAGTTTGGACAGTTGATCCGATAATTCGTTGACTTGTTGCTGGTAACTGGCCTTGATTTGTTTTTGTTCCGGATCGGTACCCGCTTCTGGATTCTCTTTCGGTTTCGGTGGAAGACGATGAAACAGGCGCTTCAAATGGGCGATTCTTCGATCAATGATTTCTAGCTTCGCCATCTGATCCTCGATAGTTGGCTGGAGTTCCCGATTTCCTTTGGCTTCGGTTGCTTCCCGGGGGCAGGGTGCAGATGCAAAGGTCG
>JAPUGI010000238.1 GCA_027292925.1 Gammaproteobacteria bacterium | reverse complement strand
ACGAACTCTTAATATGAACGCGATCTTCTTTATCGCTCTGGCTTTGATTTTGAAATGCGAGTATGTCCAAGCCGAATCCAATGGCTCTACCCGGGAAAGCAAAGATTGCTATCACCCTAAGGAGTGCTCACCAGGCACTTTATTCTGACCCACTTTTGAATCGGATAGCCGCCGAATCGGTTTCGGATATCCACTCCGTAGAGTCTTGGTGCTAAAAGGGCACCTCACCAAAGGAAATCAGAATTCACAATCAAACATTCAGTCTTGGCAATTCAATCAATCAGAAAGCCGCCAGCAGGTTGTTCAGGAAAAACAAGAGATTACTTATTCTCGGTATCCTGACTAAGAGTTCCGGTCAGAAGTTATTGAATCATGTAATCGAGATACCGGAGTGGAATCTTGTGTTTCACGATCAGCGCAAACATTATGATTTGTCATCCAGTGCCTTCGATAGTCTGGACCCAACACAGAAAAAGGAATTAGCCAACTCAATATATGCTCGTGCGCAAGTTCAATTTAGTTACATGTACAAGAGTTATCCCATCTTCGATTTAGTGGAATCCGGCACCTGCTCACCCTTGTTAGAAGAATTTTTCGCGTTTCTCAATTCTAATACCTTCCTGGGTACTATTCGTCGGATAACCAAGATTCAAAATATTGAATTCGCTGACGCACAAGTCACACACTTCGAACCAGGCCATTTTCTTACGTCCCATAATGACTCAGTGGAGGGAAAGAATCGACTGGTAGCCTACGTGTACAACCTCACTCCGGACTGGCATCCCGACTGGGGAGGCAACTTAATGTTCTATGATGACAATAAAAACGTCGTGGATGTGTTTGTACCCAAATTTAATTCCTTATCGCTGTTTGCAGTGGGAGCACAGCACGCAGTTGCTCTGGTGAGTCCATTTGCACGCAGACCAAGACTCGCAATATCCGGATGGTTGCGTTTTCGATAAAATCTGGAGAAACGGAAATAATGTGTAAGCACGCAAAACGAACTATAGGATTTCTATGGATTTGAGTAGACCTTGTTGTTCCCTAAGAGTCGCGAAAGTCGCCGTGATGTTAGCCTGGAACCACCCTGATCTGCATTCTGAGATGACTTTCTCTTACCTTCACTCAGGAGGGCAATCTTTGATTCTGACTGTTGACGTAGGATCGAGCTTTACAAAAAGCGCTCTGGTAGATGAAGCATATGAGCTTCATGCCATTCAAAAGTGGCCGACAGAATATGCTCAACTGAGTCAATCAATCGAGAGGCTTGTGAGTAAATACTATGTCAATGGCGGTTGAAAACTGACTTGGCAATCGAAAATTGACCCCCTGATTAACAATGCTTTGCTTTTGCTCTTATGTTTCTAATGATGCTGTTAATGGCCGGGCACTAAGTGCGCAAGAATGACTACGATGGGCTTGATCTACTCCTTTGTGGACGACCTTACAGCTTTAACAATATTCCCATCTACTTTAACAGTATACGAAACTACTCCATTTACACTTTTGTAATTGATTTTCAAGGTCTTACCTTCTGGTAGCTCAATTTTTTCTTCGTCAATAACGAGGTGACCTTCTTTATACTGAATATGTTCGCTTTCTATGGACTCCTTCATAGAATCTGAATGTATGAAGAAATGACCGTTATATGATGTACAACCAATTTGTAAAAAAAGGCTCAGAGCTATGACCAATTTTTTCACTTTGCGGGACTCCTTGTCACACTATTTGTGCACTGATATCTATCCGTAAAATCACGCTGCCACACTATGTCTAAATATAGACAATGTGCAAACAGAATCTACATCAACTGCCTTCAACGATAACCAGATTTGTGGTTGCAGATTCCTGCCGGATGGCTGCTACAGGCTGATATCCCGGATCCTCAAGGAAAGCTAAGGCATTTTCCTTTGTTGGAAATTCAATGACAACAACTCTCTTCGGCTGCCAGAGACCTTCTTTGACTTCCACGTTACCACCCCTGACCAGGTACTTACCCCGGTGCTTTTCAATATAAGCTGGTACTGCGGTGACATAGTCCTTGAAGCGATCACCATCATGGACGGTAATATCAGCTATTAAGTATGCAGGCATGTGTTTGTCTCCTCTTGCTTTCCATATGAACCAGGATACAGAACAAACATTTTCCTAATCAAGAACACGCTCCATAGACTTTGGAATCTCCGGTTTCCGGCGAGTTATCAGACTACCCTGGTTCAAGCCCGCTTTGGAGGGAGGTGCGGAAGCTTCAACTCGCAGGAGTCAGCGTTGACGGACCGCTCTGTCCGGCCAGCACCGGCGATTCTTCATAAGGATCGTCTTTCTCGGACACAGCCAAAAACAAACCACGACTGACTGAATGTAGAGTAGCAGGACCGAAAATGGCCAATGTTCACTACTATACGGTGATAGCATAAGTCCGTGTCTCAGATATCACGCGCAAACTTAAGCAGATTAGAATGGATGAACGTTCGAAACTGAAAGCAATCAACTCCTATCGGAAACATCCGGATTCTCTTCCCGATTTACTCGGTATTGTTCTAGAAGAGGTTGCAGAGAAAAGGCTATCCACTTCTCTCCAAATCACTAATAAGCACCTAAATCCTGCACATACAAGCTTTCATGCCGCGACCATAGTTGCACTGGCTGATACTGCATGTGGATGGGGTTGTATTTCGCACTTGCCTCAGGGTGCAGTGACATTTACTACAGTAGATTTGACCTGCAATTTACTATGGGCAATAACTTCTGGACAGATCGTTTGCGAAGCAACGATGCTGCACGGCGGACGTACGACCCAAATCTGGGATGCAGTCGTTACTGACGATACCCATCGGAAGGTAGCTGCCTTTCGGTGTACAGAGCTAATCTTGTATGACTGACTCGATGCTCGAACTCAAAGATCGTATTGGGGTCTGGGAATGGTTAATGTTGCTGGTGCTGTCAGTGCTTTGGGGTGGATCATTTTTCTTCATCGAGATTGCAGTAACCAGCCTTCCAGTCTTTACGATAGTATCTTTACGTGTCGCTCTTGCAGCCTTAGCACTTTGGGCTTTCGCTTTGGCAAAAGGCTTATCCCCACCACGTTCGCTTCACATCTGGCTTTCGTTCCTTGTGATGGGACTTCTGAATAACGCTATTCCTTTCTCGCTCATTGTCTGGGGGCAAACCGAAATTTCATCTGGTCTTGCGTCGATCCTTAACGGAACAACCCCGCTCTTCACCTTTTTTATTGCAGGCCTTCTGCTCCATGATGAACCTATTACATTGAAGAAGGCGTCCGGTGTAGCTGTTGGTTTTTTCGGAGTGGTTGTGATTGTAGGGCCGGGTTTACTAGATGAAATTGGAATACTCAACCTCGCGCAGCTAGCCGCTCTGGGTGGCGCACTTTCCTACGCCTTTGCCGGTGTGTACGGCCGCCGATTCAGCTTAATGGGGATCGATCCAGTAATTATCGCCGCCGGTCAGGTCACGATGTCATCGATGGTTCTTATTCCTATTTCTCTAATGGTTGATGCACCCGTTGAGTATTCGATAGTTGGATTCAGCACCTGGGCAGCGATCGGAGGTTTAGCCGTGCTTTCTACAGCTATTGCCTATGTTCTCTACTTCCGCATTCTTGCTTCAGTAGGGGCGACGAATTTGCTCTTGGTCACGTTTTTAATTCCGGTTACAGCGATTTTCCTGGGTATTACTGTACTTGGTGAAACGTTGCAAATTTCAGAAATTGTCGGTATGGGTTTTATCGCTATTGGTCTCTTGACGATTGATGGGAGGCTGTTTACTCGCAACGAAAGTAATTGAATCTTCCTGTTTCCTCCAGGCATTACAAGCCTAATGATTTCGCCGCTTTGGTACGGTTAGCGACTGATTACGTCAGTCCGAGCAAAGAGTCGATTTATGTAGAAAACGGCCAGAAGCGGACAAACTCCGTTCTGTTGTACGGGGATTTACCCCGGAGTTTCACCGGCCCCAGCACGGCCAAGTTCAACTAGAATTTCATTGTGACGATTTCGTGAGATGCTATAACTGCTGACGATCCACATGGCGATTGCCGGAAGCAAAGCAACCATCGGACCGTAGTACAAACCCAGTTCCCAGATGATCTGGGCATCGACGCTGCCTGGTTTTACATCACTGCCCAGCGGGAAATCTATAATGTCAATAACGAAGCCACCAACCACATGGCCAACAGCGGACGAAGCCTTACCAGACAGAGATATTGCGCCATAGAAAGCTCCTTCCTGTCGATGTCCCGTAAGCAATTCATGTTCATCGGTAGTATCCATAACCATTGAGGCTGACGCGGTACCCGCCGCCAGTGCTGAGGTAATGCCAAGAAAAATCAAGGTGAGAAAAATCGGAAAAAATAGAAGATCGTCGTTGCGTGGGAAATAATCAACAAGCCTCAGTGCAACTGGAGCAGTAATGAAAATCACTGACAGTAATAAAAGCGTAATATAGGCTGGCTTTTTGTCAAACCGGCGAATGGAAAAGTAGGCTACTGGCAACCCCGCCAGTGCCCCTGCCAGTACCGTCAATGCATAGACTGTAAACTCTCTCGGCGACAACTCCCAGAAATAAGTCCCCATGTGCAGACTTATTGTGGAGTGCACACCACTGTACATGGCAAAAAATACCATCGCCAAAAATATGGAGCGGAAGGATTTGCTTTTTAATGCGATTGCGATATCCATGTATATGTCAGTGAATTTGAAATCTCGCGTCACGGTAGGTGGTTTCAGGTACGGAATATACTTTCTGGTGCCGAAGACACACCAGAATATTGCAACCACCATCAAGATGGTCATGGCGATCGCGTAAGGAGGATAGGCTGCGGCATTCAGCTGACCATTCTCGAACTCCGGCGTACTCGCAAAAAAGTAGCTGAAACCGATGAAGAAGGCGGCTGCTGAACCCAGAATACCCATGATATTGCGTATCACCACGAGAGTGGTTCGACGGTCATATTCCGCCACTAACTCAGGTGCTAACGACAGGTGAGGCACATGGAACAAGGTGATGGACGCCCTGACCAGCACTGCGAACACGCCTAACCAGGTAGTCAGCTGAAGAGATGTCATCCCTTCTGGTGGAATCATCAGGAGCAGAAAAGTGATGACCAATGGGAAGATAGACAAGAACATAAACGGATGTCGGCGACCCCACCTGGACTGAAATCGATCAGAGAAACTACCCATGAAAGGATCTGTGACAGCGTCGAACGCGAGTGCTATGCCGACAGCGATGCCAGCATAAGTACCCGGTACTTCCATGACCTGCACATAGTAGAAAAAGAGAAAGGTTTCAAAAACACGGCTCTTTATCGCTTCTGCCGCTCTGCCAAGGCCATAGACAAACATTGTGCTGTGGGTTACCGCCGGTCGCTGGCGCTCACTAATGTCACTCATAGGTTCGCTCTCGAAAAAAAATGCCGAGATATTATTCAACGACCGGCGGCGCAGCACTTCATGGTGCGTGGGTTGGCTCCGGCGCGGAACACGGGTGGTTCAAGCAGTGTCACTTAATCATAGAGTTAGCAACGAAGCAAAAGGTTCAAGCGCTAAAGTCATAGAATAGTGACATTTTGGATCATGTAAATTTCGCGCCATTTCCATCCGCGATGAATCCGAGTTTCAGACCATGGTGAAAGAGATCGAAGCCGGTATGGCTGAGCAGCTTGAGCGGGTGCATGAGTGGTGGGCCAACAACGAAATGGCGCCGCTACCGAAGTCGCTAGGAATAATTCCCTGACGATATCCGCTTCGGGCAAATTGCGGCGCTTTTTGTTATCTGAAGCCTTCTAGTTTTCATGTCCGGTTCGGAGAAAAAGCGGCGTTAGTTGCAGGATATTGAGGATACGTTGCAGTGTGACGCTCATTACCTTCTTAAACGTTTAGTTGGATTGACGTCGATGGTCATCATCGACCAGAACCGGTGATTCATCCTTCGCACCGGCGCACGCAGGATTCCTTCGCGGTATTTTTCCGCAACAGCAAGCATTTCAAGGCTCTCCTCTTCTTCACCCATTTTTTCATGGATTTTAGCCATGGCAATATAAAAATCCGGCTCGTTTCGTTTCAGGCGGATGGACTTTTTAAGGGATTTTCGGGCTTCAGTGTAGTCGCCCTGCTGGAATGAAAGTTGTGAGTGGAAATAGTGGAAATATGGGTTCTGTGAGCGGTAACGATTTACCCTCTCCTGAAAACGCGATGCCTCGTTTTCCCTACCACGATAGTGATAGAACTGCGCCAGGTTGCTCAATGCAGAGTAGTTGGTGAAATCCTGACGAATTGCTCTGTGGTAGCTGAACTCCGCAAGTTCATACTCCCCGGCTCGCCTCATGGCAGCGCCCATATTGTTCCAGGCATCTGAAAATTGAGGACGCAAATTGATTGCATGACGAAGATTCAGCACTGCATCATCAATTCTGCCATCGACAACACCTTCCGCTCCCAGATTATTGAAGTAGAGTGCCAGTGCTTCCTTGTCCGATATCAAATTAGTGCGCATATCACCGAGGACAAACTCCGGCAGAAAATCCACTACATACAAAGCTCCACCGGCTAGATTTCCAGTCGCCACGATATGTTCGTAACGAATCATCGTATTTCCATCGTAGTCCCAGGTAGGATCAACAGCGATGGTTTGAAAATGCGCATCCAGGCCCACGTACCGGGCGGCAGCAATAAAAAGACTGGTCATCGATAAACAGTTACCAGACCTGGCGTTAAATGCTTCTGTTGCCGTCAGCGTATTGGCTGCGTCATAGTGAATGTTTAACTGGTCTTCGCTATATAACAGTTCACGGAGTTTCTTGAGTCTATGGCGAGTACTCCAACGGGGATTGATTTTTGTATCCAGCAAGTTCCGGATTTCCGGTGAGAGGGCAAGTATGTCAATCGAAGTTTCAGGCTCATTCCCGAGAACACGAGACAGCAATGATGCCTCTTCCTGGAGATCATAATCATAGCTCACCTGCGGGATACAACCCGCGCTGGACAGTATGGCAATAAGGAGGATTAATGATCTGGACATGGAAAATTTCAGAATTATCCTTTGTTTGTGTTCGCGATAATTCGATATATGTTCAATTATCATACGCAAAACCAGTATGCTCCAACTTTTAATTTAAAATGCCAAAACATACACCACAGCTTCTTGACTCGTATCGGCGCAAACGCAGCGTAGATAGTACCTCGGAACCTTTTGGCAAAGGGCTTCTTGATTCTTATCGAGGTGGCCCACTTCGCTTCGTCGTGCACCACCATGCAGCCCGGAATACCCACTATGACCTGCGTCTTGAAATGGAAGGGGTTCTGCGCTCCTGGGCAGTACCCAAGGGTCCCTCCCCCAGCGTAAAAGATAAGCGGTTTGCTGCCCTGGTTGAAGACCACCCGCTCGAATACGGGGATTTTGAAGGCAAAATTCCAGAAGGCAACTACGGCGCAGGTTGGACCATCGTCTGGGACAGAGGTGTCTTCAAGCCCAGGGGAGACCCGGTTGAGGGCCTCGTAAAAGGGAAAATAGTGTTTGAACTGCAGGGCCAGAAACTGCATGGCAACTGGACGCTGGTCCGAATGAAAGGAGGCGAAAAGGACTGGCTTTTCATCAAGGAAATCGACGAGCAGATGGATGAGTCACGGGGTACACAAGACTACCCGATGAACTCTGTTTTTTCCGGTCTCTCCCTCGAACAACTCGATGCCGGATTTGACCCGGCCACGTCCATTAATAGAAGTCTGGCGAAGTTAAAGGTGCCCAAGCAACCGGTCAGGGCACTAAAACCCATGCTGGCAAAAGCCGGTGAAGCATTTAACCGGAAAGGCTGGTTATTCGAAATCAAGTATGACGGCTATCGATTGCTTTGCGTTAAGGATGGCGACAAGACTCAATTGGTTTCCCGCAACGGTAATGATCTATCACAAACCTTTCCTGAAATAGTCCAGGCAGTATCCAGGCTACCTTTCGATCATCTAATTATTGACGGCGAGGCTGTCGTACACGACGCGATGGGACTACCCAGTTTTGCGAGAATGCAAAAAAGGGGTCGCCTGAACAAACCGAGTGCCATCGCAAGGGCAGTCAGGGATCATCCCGCAACGCTTTACACTTTTGACCTCGTCGCATTCGGCAAATACGACTTGCGTCAACTTGAGCTAACCAGGCGGAAAGAGTTTCTGAAACAAGTCATCCCACAAGCCGGAATCATAAAATATTCAGATCATATCGAGACCGACGGCAAAGCCATGTACACGGCATCAGCCAACCTTGGCCTTGAAGGTATCGTTGCAAAAAGAGCTAACTCGGTTTATGTCAACCGTAGGTCTGACAACTGGCTCAAGATTCGAGTCGATCAGACCGATGACTTCGTTGTCATGGGATACCGGCAATCTGAATCCGGCGACATCCGTTCACTAATGGTTGGCCAGTACGTCGATGGCGATCTTACCTACTCCGGTAATGTTGGCTCTGGATTAAGCCAGTCAACCAACAAATCCATCATGGCGTATTTCAAAAAGCTGAAAAATATTAAGCGCCCTGTGGATTGCCCGGACAACAGCGACTTTGTCTGGAAAGATCCAAAACTGGCTTGTGAAATTCGCTACAAGGAAATCACCCCTGCTGGACAACTTCGCCACCCTGTCTTCCTGGCATTGCGCGATGACAAGGAAGCGAGTGAATGCACGAGGGAAGTTAAGACCAGGGAATTGGAAGAGCGCATAGTTGAAGAAGAAGTCGTTGAGAAAATAGTTCACCTGTCAAATCTGGATAAGATTTTTTGGCCTGATGACAACCTCACCAAAGGAGACATGATCAGTTATTACGAACAAGTCAGCCCGTGGATCTTACCATGGCTCAAGGATCGACCACTTGTCATGACCCGCTACCCAGATGGCATTGATGGGAAATCTTTCTACCAGAAGGACGCACCAGGATTTGTACCAGAGTGGGTACGGGTTGAAAAGATGTGGAGCGAATCCACGATGCGTGAAATAGGTTACCTGGTAGTCGACTCAACCGAGTCGCTGGTTTACATCGCCAATATGGCAAGCATCCCATTGCATGTTTACCACAGCCGCACACAAAACATCGAGCAACCGGACTGGTGTGTCATTGACCTGGACCCGAAGGAAGCTCCCTTTAGCGATGTCATCGAGGTGGCAAAGGCTATCCATAAATTATGTGAAGAGATCGGCTTGCCAAACTATGTAAAAACCAGTGGTTCGACAGGTTTGCACATCCTGTTGCCGCTTAATAACCAGTTTACGTTTGAACAGTCACGCATCATGGGTGAATTGTTGGCGCGAATTATCGTTACCCGCCTGCCGGAAATTTGCACCATTACGCGCAATCCTGGCAAACGGGAAGGCAAGGTGTACATCGACTACCTGCAAAACGGTTTCGGCAAACTGATCGCTTCCGCCTATTGTGTTCGCACAAAACCACGAGCACCGGTTTCCATGCCCATACACTGGCGCGAGGTTAACTCAAAACTCAAGCCTGACAGTTTTCACATCAAAAACGCGATTTCCCGCCTGAAAAGGATGAAGTCTGACCCTGCACTGGAGGTTTTGAACCAGGAAGTTGATCTGCTGTCGGTCCTTGAAGTACTCACCGAATTATTTGGGGAGATCAAGCGATAGTTTGCCATCGCTTATTGTCTGGTTGTAGGCTAGGGGTTTGTGGATTGGAGTATGAACTCATGAAGAACTTCCTAATAGTGGTTATAGCCAGTGCTCTAAGTATGCTGGCTGTTGCACAAGAATGTCAGCATTCAAGATGGGGCGCAGATGATGAGATCGGTAACGCAAATCTTATTACAGCGAAATCTGTACTGGCAGCAAGCAAACTGATCAAAAGCGGCAAGACTTACAGCCTCGGTATTACGATTGATCGATCAACGCCAGCATTTGCCCCGAGATCCATGGCACTTTACGTCGTGCAACCAGGGCAGCAACAGGGCCGTGTTGTCTTCCCGAATGCGACTTATAACGATGATATTTTTCATGGCTGGTTAGGCATAGGCTCTCAAATTGATGGTCTGGGTCATCTGGGTGCAAGTGGTGGGGTCTTCTACAATTGTAATCAGGCACAGGACTTCGCAGAGCTGACGGGCCTGACCAAGCTGGGTATTGAAAAAGTACCTCCAATAGTCGCTCGTGGTGTGGTACTCGACATGGCAGCTCACTTCGGGGTCAAGACGATGCAGGCGGGTGAACACTTTTCTGTTGAAGATGTGATAGCTGTGGAAAAAAGGCAGGGCACGCCCGTAAGGGAAGGTGATGTGGTGCTATTCCACACCGGATGGACAGAAAACATGCTGAAGAGTGAACCAGAGAAATGGCTCGCTGGTGAACCAGGCCAGTCCGAAGAAGTTGCCCGGTACCTGGCGAGCAAAAATGTCGTTGCCGTGGGTGCCGACACATGGGGGGTTGATGTCGTTCCCCCGCAACATGCTGACAGGCCCTATCAAGGCCATGTGATTCTGTTAAAGGAAAACGGAATCTATTTGCTTGAAACGATGAATACTGGTCCGCTCGTCAGGGATGAGGCATTTGAATTTCTTTTTGTACTGGGCCAGGCTAAAATTCGTGGCGCGGTGCAGATGATAATCAATCCCATCGCAATCCATTGAGGAGATCGAGGAGACTGATAGTTATCCGCTTAGTAAATCGGATGCTACAGATTCGACACATGTACCTTCAAAGAAACGTGGATTAGTCTCACCCCAAAAGCGTACCGGGTTTTCAAAAACGAAACGTTTAAAAGCTTCTGTGGTGATTTTCTCATCTTCAACAAGTTCATAAGCTTCAGTTAATACTTCCGACATATCACGAACATCGAAATGACCAATGTCTGAGCCAAACAGCGTCTTGATTTCCGTCGCGAATGGGTTGTTCTTGCGGTTAAAAGCCCATGCATTGGTTGGATCGTCCGCTTCACAGCCGAAATAAAAACGATCCGCGAACAACGCCTTAAAGTCGCTGGCTTTATTGATTTCACAGCGCGAAAAATAATCCTTTTCTGCGATCCCTCCAGTCGTCCTGTCACTGTTGTTGGTACTTACCCCTTTACCCGCTTTGATTGCATCTGCCATCTCG
>JAPUGI010000237.1 GCA_027292925.1 Gammaproteobacteria bacterium | reverse complement strand
ATATTACTGGAGTAACATTGCCAGTTGATGGAGGCCTGACCATCAAGAACGCATAGGGAGCCTCTGATCAAGTATTCGATATCTCTGAAGGCCCCTTCGGGCGCGACCTGAAGCGCACTTCTGCGTTGTTGCACCCCTTGCTAAGGACTACGGCCATTAGCTGCGGGTCGCGCCTAGCAGCAGCACGCTTCAGGTCACGCAGAGACATTGAATACTTCATCAGAGGCTCCCTTAGCAAAAAAAACCTACTCAGCTCTGGCTAAAGTAGGTTACATTTCTTTAGCAGTATTTCTATAGCGCCCGCAAGCTGGACTCAAATCGGCGCGACACATATTGTAACCCTCCTGGGGCCAATTGTCGTTACCATACCTCGCGTGAAGACGTTTCATCCCCCAATTTATGCGATCTGATCGATAGCCTTCGCGATCACTTCAAACGTGTGGCTGATCTCCTCCTCGGTGATAATAAGCGGCGGCGACAGCACAAGTGCATCACCAATATTTCGAACCCAGACTCCGTTTTCATAGCATATTTTTCCCGCCTCCAAGCCTCTTTGCATGGTTTCACCGTGTCTAGGCTCCATCTCGATTGCAGCCATCAAGGCAAAGCAACGAATATCGATGACCTTTGCAAGGTCGCGCAGTTTAAGTGCACTATCCATCCAGTGGTCATTTAGCATCGCTGCTCTTGAAAACAGATCCTCCTTTTCATAGATGTCCAGCGTCGCCATCCCCGCAGCGCAGGCAAGTGGATGTCCTGAATAGGTGTAGCCGTGGTTTAATTCTATGCCGGTTTCATCGATGCTCATGAACGCATCATAAATAGCATCACTCGCAAATACGGCACCCATCGGGACAGTCGCGTTAGTAATGCCTTTCGCGGTAGTGATCAGGTCAGGCTCCACACCGAACCTTGCCGCTGCGCAGCTAGCACCGAGGCGTCCGAATGCGGTAATAACTTCATCAAATATTAGAAGAATGCCGTTCTCTGTACATACATCCCGCAATTGTTGCAGATAACCTTCCGGCGGCAGGTGAACACCACCGGCGCCGCCAACCGGTTCAACTATGACTGCGGCGATGGTATCTGCGCCGTGCAAATCAACCAACCGCTTCAGGTCGTCCGCATATTCAGCTCCTTCCTGCGGTAAACCCCGGGAAAAAGCGTTTCGCTCAATATCATGGGTGTGCTTAATGTGATCTGTCCCCGGTAACAAGACACCAAAGGGGCTGCGATTCTTAACCAGACCGCCCACAGACACGCCGCCAAATCCCATTCCATGGTAGGCCTTCTCACGACCGATCAATCGCTGTCTCGAACCTTCACCACAAACCTTGTGGTAGGCCAATGCAATCTTGAGAGCCGTATCGACAGATTCGGAACCGGAATTTGTGAAAAAGACGTGGTTCATCGAGTCTGGAAAGTGTTTGACTAACCTGTTGGCGTAATTGAACGCGTGTGGATGACCAGCACTAAAGCTGTGTGCAAAATCCAGTGTTTCCAACTGGTCTGCGATCGCCTTATTACTCTCAGTGCGGTAGTGACCGGCATTGACACACCAGAGTCCCGCAGACCCATCCAATACTTCATGGCCGGTGCTGTCTGTGTAATACATTCCCCGCGCACCGACAATAAATCGTGGGTTTTCCTTGAAACTACGATTAGAGGTGAATGGCATCCAAAAGGAATCAAGGTCCTGAGGAATAAGGTTGTGGTCAATTATGGACATATTGATGTATCCGTTTTTAGGTTCCCTAATAGTTGATCCGGATGCTCAATGATACGGTTCGCACCAGCGTCCTCAAGCTCTGCAGATTCCCTGAATCCCCATAACACACCAACGCAAAACATGTTGCAAGCTCGTGCAGTAGCTATATCAATGCCGGTATCACCGACAATAGCCAACTCCTGGGGTTCTAATCGAAGCTGTTTCGCAATCAGGTATGCGCCGGTTGGATCTGGTTTATATGGCACTTCTTTTGAATGGCCAACAATTACTGCCCAGTTCGTTGCTGGGAAAAAGTATTGTATACACTGCCGAGTGAATGTTTCATCCTTGTTTGACAGCACCGCCAATTGGAAGCCCGCCTTCTCGGCAGCTTCAAGAAGATCCAGGATTCCCTGGTAGGGCTGCGTATGTAGCTGCCAGGTCTGTGCATAATCTTGTCGTTCCAGGTCTGCTAATTGGTTGATGGTGATGTCGCTCCGTTTTTCCACCGGCAGGCATCGCTCGGCACATTTGAAAACGCCATCACCAACAAAATGTCGATAGTCCTGTATGTCATGAATCGGCATACCCATTTCGAGCAACGCGCGGTTAAACGAATTACCAATACTGGTCAAGGTATCGAGCAGCGTACCGTCGAGATCAAAAATAATGGCCTTAATCAACTTCGCTTCATCCAATGGATAATCAGGCTATTGGGTCAAGTAACCCGATATGCCAGGACTGAGACTGCACTCTTGTCAACCAGGTTGTGATTGCAGGGTAGGGCGCCAGCTGAAAATTCCCTTCCTCAGCTACATGAGTGTATGCGTAAAGGGCGATATCAGCGATCGTATATTGATTGGCAGCAAAATAATCATTGTCTTGCAGGTGGCGATTCATTACGCCAAGCGCAGCTTCACCACCACTTCTTTTTGCCGCAATCTGGTCGGCAAAGTTGTCTTCTTGCTGCAGGATTGAAATCCAGAAACGTGAAGTCGCGATAAATGGTTCATGACTGTATTGCTCAAAAAACATCCATTGCAGCACTCTTGCTCTTGCCAATTTATCCTGCGGCAGGAATGGGGTCTCTTCCGCCAGGTACCAGAGTATCGCATTCGATTCCGGCAGATAAGTCTGTTCATCAAGCTGTAGTGTGGGGACACGGCCATTACTATTTTTCTCCAGGAACGTATCGGTCCTGGACTCGCCGCTAAGGATGTCTATCTCGATGCATTCACAAGGTATTTGCAATTGGTTCAGCAACAATCGAACCTTGTAACAATTTCCTGAATCTTGCATTTGATACAGTCGATACATTCTCTATAAACCTGTTATAAGCCAAGAAGTGTTTTCGCAACAAGGTCTTGCCTGAAACCTGTAGGACATCCAGGGAGATACTCTGTATGCCAAGATTTCAATTTGAAATCGGCTAAGGACATCGGTGGTTCGTTGCTGCCAGCTACCGCGTGTTCATCCGGCAGCGCATAGTAACCCAGTGCATCCCTGAATGAGTCGCTTATTTTCCTGGCCAGTGAATGTCCCCGGATCGTGACAATCGGCATCTTGGCGGCATACCCCGACAGGGTTGAGCGTAACCCCATAACTTCGAGTGCATCCAGTTCAATTTCCAGATCCGCGAGCTGGTCCTCCATGTCGCTGTCCAATCCATATTGCCTAATAACCTTTTTTAGGTTCGATAAGGCAACCTGTAGGTGAACAACTATCGAAACAGTCTGGAAACTGGTCATCAGGGAAATCAGGTATTCGAGCCCCTTGCCCTCTTCACCCAGCAAGCAGGAAGCTGGGACGAGAACCTGGTCCAACGTCAACCTGAAAATATTGGTCGTACCCGTAGCGTGAACCAGGTTCATTCCCATCAAATTCAGGTCAACCAGGAACAGGGAACGGGCGTTTCCAGTATTTGTAAGCAGCAGTACCCAATCAATCTTTGGGGACGTCGCGATGCAGGGAGTCTCGCCCTGTAGTAAATAGTTTTCATCGACGTTCGTATGGAACACGATTGAAGAACCGTCAAGAAATACCGCATTACCCCAAGTCTGTGTGTGGCTAATAATATTTTCCAGATGCAGGGAATGATAGACAGGATCCCCGAACTGTTGCAGCAGGGGACCGACCACATGTAATCCACAGTAGTCTGCCGGTGGACAATTGGCTTTTAGGGTCACCGTGTACCAGAGGTAAATTTCTATCGGCTTCCAACCTGGACCACCAAATTCGGCAGACCATTCCACGGCAGTCCAGCCTTGGTTAGCGACAGCCTGGTGCCAACGCTTTTCGTCGACCGCGGATGGGTTTTCCCGCACCGCAACCGGGAACGCCCGGTCGACAAACCTGACTATTTCATCCCGGAAATTTTGTTCATCCAGGCTAAGTTTCAGGTCCATCTTAGGGAACCTCTAAATATTGCGTGGCAGACCTTTTATAACCAGAGTGCCAGCCATTTTGTCGTGCCAGCCCTGCTTGCGTGAATCAAATGCGATCCAGAGAAAACCTAACCCAAAGGGGATCAAGCTGACGAAGTACCCGAGATAGCGGACAATATTTTGCATCGTGTTAGCCTTACCATAGGTTTTTGCATCGACAATGCTGCAGCGAACGAGCATCTTGCCTGGTGTTGCCGATTTAAAAATCCAGAACAGAACAAAAATAGTACCCAGGAACAATGCATCAAGGGAAATCTGGATAGCCATCCTATTCAGTAATTCCATTAACTGCTCAGTGTCTTGCAAGTCGTAATCTTCGAGCCGGGTTTCTCCGATCAGGTAAAGAACCAGGGGTACGATCAGGAGCGTTGCCGCGGTACTGTCGATAATGAACGCCAGAAACCTTGCCCAGAAGCCCACATAATGAACTTCCTCATTTGCCTCACTAGTTGCTTGATTCATTTCATTTTCCTAATAGTCGTTTCCGGGCCTCGTTAATGCGAGCCGCCAGGTATGTCGAGCCGCCGCGATCAGGGTGCATTTTTTGCATCAGTTTACGATGTGCGTCAATGATTTCATCCTTTAAGGCTCCCGGTGGGAGACCTAGAATCTCATCAGCCTGCTCTTTCGTCATCTGTTCACCGCCGACGCTGGAAGATTCTCCTCCGTTTGTTTTGCTACGCCAGCTTGAATGCTCCCGATCAAGATAGACTTGCAAAACATTCAATGAATCACCATCAACCCTGCATTCATCAAGCAGAGACAACAATTGGTCAAGATTCAGGTTGGATAACTGGGAGCCGCTCAAGGCACCTTCGAGTACTTTGCCGTCCATCATGCCCGTATTATGAACCAGGATCATATGCAGGAATCTTGTTTTAATTTCGGACTGGTTAGGCCCGGTTGTGGTTGAACTCTGGCTTCCCAGCATATGCCGGAAGTGCCGGAAGAGGCTAAATGCCTGTAAGCCCCTTCCCACCCAGGGAATAATTCTAAAGACAAAGGGAAGTATGGCGCCCATAACCGCGAAGAGAGGATGCAGTCGGCCGGTGACGCCAAGAAAAAGTAACAGTAGCCCCACAAGCGTCGCGCTATAAACCATGAAAAACTGGCTAACATTTAGCCGCTGATTCCGTAGCAGAATGCGTAAGCTCGCGAATACGAGAGCCGCGAGGATAAAGAAGATGACGAGGCGGACCAGGATTCTATTCCTTCAGTTGCTTTAAAAGACGAGTCACTTCCGGGTTCGAATTCTTGCCAAGATCTTGTAACGCCTTGTGTCCACCGGCGGCGTAAATTGCGACAGCAGCCAGCAAGTCCTTGAGTTGAGATGCACTATTCAGGTCAAAAGGAGCATAGGCCCCTCCGGACAAGTGTGCCATCTGCCTGAATATGGACGAAACCCTCGCATTATTTCCTTCATGGAACATAAAAAGTGGTATGCCGAGGACTCCCAATTTCCCAGCCTGCTGGCAGAGTTCATCTGCGTCTTCTTCAATTGCGTCCCCAACGAACACCGCAGCCTGGATTTTCTGACGATTGTTTTCCGTCAGCAAGTGTGAAAGTACCTTGCGAATCTGGGTGTGACCGCCGAGGCACCTGGCCCTGCTCATCTCAGCAAGAAGTTGGCTGGTTTGTTCGCACCAGCCACTAGAATGGAACTCATTGAAGCCGCGGTAGTAACATAGTTGAACTGTTAGGCCGCCCAGTGAATCGGTCGCGGTGAACATTTCGCCTTGTAAATGACAAGCACGATCCCAAGTTGGCTCACGACTGGCAGTTGCATCCATCGCGAAAACAAGCCTGCCTTTTTCCTGGCCCTTAACGGGCAGCGGAGCGGCAGCGACCTTCATCAAGAAGTGATCAACGTCATTACTGATAGCAACGGGTGTTTGATCTTTATTGCTCATAGGTAGTGCAGGATAAAGTGGTATAGAATGAATGCAACATGCAGAAATTATTCTACGCCGTCAAGCCGGGATAATTTAACTAGTTCTCGTTCGAATTCAAGCATCACGTGGGCTATCCTGGGCGGCCCCTTCCTTCGTGAGTGGTTTTTGTCCAGATTCAGACATCGAAAGGGCGAGTTCCTTCGTGAGGGGTTGTTTTCACGATTAAGGATTTACGGAATGTGATGATTATTGTTCGAATTATTCTATTTCCGGACAGGAACTAACTATATGTCAGCAACCCGTTCCAGGCTGGTGGTCGCAATATCCAGTAGTGCCTTGTTTGATTTATCTGAGAGTGATCGGGTATTTCGTGAAGAAGGCATAAAAGCATATGCAAATTACCAGATTGCACGTGAGAACGAACCCCTGGAGCCGGGTGCCGCGCTACCGCTGGTTCGTAAATTGCTGG
Source organism: Gammaproteobacteria bacterium (assembly GCA_027292925.1). Taxonomy (GTDB): domain Bacteria; phylum Pseudomonadota; class Gammaproteobacteria; order Pseudomonadales; family Azotimanducaceae. Next base: position 773 of record JAPUGI010000237.1, on the reverse strand, counting down.
CATTAAATGAACTACTGAATGAACCGGGGCAAGTGGAGGTAATTCTTCTATCCCGGAACACTGCGGATACCGGTCTACGGGTGTTCAACTCCATCCAGTATCACGATTTGTCAATCACCAGGGCGGCATTCACTGGTGGCACGGCTCCTTACCGGTATATGCGACCTTTCGGATGTCAGTTGTTCCTGTCGACCAACCCAGTTGATGTAATGGAGGCTCTGGACAATGGTATGGCGGCCGCCAGTATATTACCTGCTGCATCCTCTCCAAATCCGGGCTCTGTACTAAAGTTTGCATTTGACGGCGATGCAGTGATTTTCTCTGATGAGGCCGAACGGGTATACCAGGAGGAAGGTCTTGCTGTGTTCGCCGAAACTGAACAGAAATCGGCGGATAAGCCTCTGTCCGGAGGCCCCTTCAAACCTTTCCTCGCGGAATTACACAGGATCCAAAGTGAATTTCCTAAAGACGAAAGTCCGATTCGAACTGCGCTGGTGACCGCCCGTTCAGCCCCGGCACATGAACGGGTCATCAAGACGCTGCGGGCATGGGGCATACGTCTTGATGAATCCCTGTTTCTGGGTGGGATGAGTAAAGCAGAATTCCTGAAGGCGTACGAGGCCGATATCTTTTTTGATGACCAGGCGGAGCATTGTCAATTGGCAAGCGAGGTTGTGCCATCCGGACACGTGCCCCATGGAATTAGGAACAGGGGTACCAAAGACACAGAATAGTGAATCCTCGTCAATCTATCTATTCTCGAATAGAATAGT
>JAPUGI010000236.1 GCA_027292925.1 Gammaproteobacteria bacterium | reverse complement strand
GGTGATGGCAGCATAGACTATGTACGTGGCGCGAACATTGCCGGATTCGTCAAGGTTGCCGATGCCATGATTGCCTATGGTGTTGTTTAACGGAGATTAGTTTGTAAGGAACAGCACGGGCCGGAGGTTTTTTAGCCTAGCCCTAGCTAGGAACTGTTGTCATCCCACCTGAGTATCCCTACCCGATTTTGCGGTAGGGTCACTCTCGTTCGCACCCAACTCTGCTACTTCTGAGACTCCCGGATGACCAGAAGTCGAACCTCTGTCATATCCTCGATGGCAAAGCGAATCCCTTCCCGGCCTAATCCACTTTCTTTTACGCCACCATAAGGCATGTGATCGACTCGCCATGAAGGCACATCGCCAATAACGACCCCGCCAACATCCAGCGTGTCCCAGGCTTTCTGAACCTTGTAGATGTCCCGGGTGAAAACGCCGGCCTGCAAACCAAACTGGCTCTTGTTTACCTCTTTGAGCGCATCATTGAAATCTGAAAAAGAAGCCAGGTTTGCCAGGGGCCCGAACGCCTCCTCTGTATTGACTGCACATGATGCAGGCACCCCTTCGAGTAGAGTCGCTTCCAGCATCGCGCCTTCCAAACCACCGCCACATAGCAGGGTAGCGCCTTCATTGACAGCATCGTCTATCCAGCCTTTGAGTCTGTTTGCTTCTTTCTCCGAAATCATCGGCCCGATAAAGGTTTCACGATCTTTTGGATCACCCATCTTCAGGGCTCTCGTCTTGACGACCAATGCATCCCTGAACTCGTCATAGATTTTTTCATGGATGAATATTCGTTGCACGCCAATACAGGATTGTCCTGACTGGTAGAAAGCACCGAAGATAACCCTGTCGACTGCATCTTCTATATAAGTATCTTCGTCCACGATCACCGCAGCATTGCCACCGAGTTCCAACACGACGGGTTTCTTGCCAGCCTGGGTTTTCAACTGCCATCCGACGCCGGGAGATCCGGTAAAACTGAGTAGTTTCAAGCGCTCGTCCACGGTAAACAGTTCCGCTCCATCCCGCCTGCAGGGAAGAATCGAGAAGGCACCTTTGGGTAAATCCGTTTCAGCCAGTGTCTCACCGATAATCAAGGCGCCGATAGGCGTCAGGCTCGCTGGTTTCAATATAAAGGGACAACCTACGGCCAATGCCGGTGCTACCTTGTGCGCCGCCAGGTTCAGAGGAAAATTGAACGGGCTGATGAAGGAACAGGGACCGATGGGCACTCGTTTCCACATACCCCGGTATCCTTTCGCCCGGGGACTAATATCCAGGGGCATGATCTCGCCATAGATGCGTGTGGATTCCTCCGCCGCAATTTTGAATGTGTCGATGAGACGGGTTACTTCACCCTCGGCATCATTGATCGGTTTACCGGCTTCAATACAGAGTGCCTCGGCGAGTTCATCAAACCTTTCCCGGAACCGTTTAACACAATGTTCAAGCACCGCCTGCCTCTCATAGGCTGGCAACTCGGCGCAGGCTTCCTGTGCATCAACGGCCGCGGCAATTCCGGCATCAATAACTTCAGGCGACGCCATGGCCACCCTGGTGGCTTCTTTCCCAGAGTATTTGTCAATAACCACCAGATCTTCATTGGCATAAACGGCTTCGTTAGCCAGGTAGAAAGGATATGATTCTTTTAACATGTTGCACCTTCGAATTTTTGTTGGTTTCTGTCGAAGTTTAAGATCTCCCGACCACGGCTTTTATCGTGCACCAGTCAGGTCAAACCTGCGTCAGATCGCGAACTCGATGTTCCCCATCCGCTCAGTCAGGATGGCATTTTCCCGATAGTCAATCGGTATGACAATCAAACTTGGACCGGCTTCATCTAGCGCAGTCGTAATCGTGCCCAGCAAATCATCCGCATTGGTAACGTGATGTCCATGCCAATCGAAAGCATCGGCCAGCTGCATCCAGTCAGGGTTGCCAAATGTGAGATCCGTGTGCCTGCCAAACTGGCTGGTCTGTTTCCAGGCGATCAGACCATACATATGATCTTCCCAGACCATCACCGTCATGTTGCAGTTATACCTTTTAGCGGTTTCCATTTCCTGGACATTCATCAGGAAACCAGCATCACCGCAGATCGACAGAATATGCTTGTCCGGATAAATCATTGCCGCGGCGACCGCTCCGGGCAAGGCGAACCCCATAGAACAAAACCCGTTAGGTATTAAGCAGGTATTGGGTTCATGGCATTGATATTGTCTTGCTATCCACATCTTGTGGGCACCCACATCCGACATCAAAATGCCGTCTGCGTCCATGGCCTGTCGCACATCCCACAATACTTTCTGGGGTCGAATCAAACCCTCGCCGGAATCATCCTTGTGGGCACAGATTTCTGCCCACATATCTGCCCGTGCCTGTGCCTGGAAACTGAGGTCCCAGTCGCCATTACCGTCTGCGGCCGCGCGCTCGTTCAGCATCCATAATGTGTGCGCCAGATCACCGATAATTTCATAGTCAGGATGATAGCTTTCATCAATTTCGGCTGGCAGGAAGTCCGCATGCACAATCATCTTGTTACCATCGGGATTCCACAAACTTGGATGGTATTCCACCATATCGAATCCGAGGGTGATGATGACATCAGCGGCTTCTATGGCGAGAAAAGCAAAATCTTTTGCCTGCAAGCCAACGGTATAGAGGCATTGATCGGAATCCATATCCACACAACCCTTGGCCATCATCGTGGAGATCACGCCAATACCAGTCTTTTCACAAAACATTCGAAGCTGCTTTGAAGCTCGACGACGAACACAGCCATTACCCGCCAGAATGACCGGTCGCTTTGCATTCCTAATGACCTCCCAGGCACGATCCACCGCCTTGTCATCTCCTACCGGGCGTCGGAAGCGAATTGGCCGAATGGGGGATTTATCGGTTTCGTTTTTTGCGATATCTTCAGGTAGTTCAATCAGAACCGCACCCGGTTTCTCCGTGCGGGCAAGACGAACGCCTTTGCGGATAACTTCTGGAATCGTATTTTCGTTCAGGATTTGATGCGCCCACTTGGTCACGGGTTCAAACATGCCGACAACATCCATCACCTGATGTGACTCCTTGTGCAATCGTTCTGAAGAACCTTGCCCGGTCAACACCAGCATCGGTGCCCTGTCCATGTTGGCATCGGCGACGCCGGTAATCAGGTTGGTGGCGCCTGGCCCCAGGGTGCCAAGGCAACCGGCTGGCGTACCCGTCAGACGGCCGTATATTTCTGCCATGAACGCGGCTCCCTGTTCATGGCGACAGAGAATGAATTTGACCTTGTCAGATTTCTCCAACGACATCATAAAGTCGGCATTCTCTTCTCCGGGGACACCAAAGATATATTCAATTCCTTCTTCTTCGAGACATTTAACGAACAGATCAGATGCTTTCACAGGGTGGTAGTCCTCTTTGTTGTAAGCGTTTTTATGTAAGAGATTCCTTCGATCATACAGGGTTTGCAGGCTAGTGTGTTTTAATGTTTTTGCCTACACCCGCACCATCGGGCGGAAAAAATCAATGACCAAAAAAGTAGTCTTGATTCCGGGAGAAGATGCAGCCCCGGAAGCATTTCATCCAACCGTGGAACTCATCAATCAGCTCCAGCTAGATATTGATTGGCTGCTCCCACCCGTGGGTGAGATTGGTATTCGCCAGCAGGAAAACCCATTTCCCCCGGAAGCCAAGGAGGCAATCGATAACTCCGATGCTACACTATTTGGTTCTACCAATGGTACCAGCGGACGAGCCCTGCGTTATCTGCGGTGGGGACTTAGAACCTATGCGAATGTTCGACCCGCACGCTGGTTTCCTGGTTGTAATAGCCCGCTGAAGAATCCTGAAGGCATAGATTTGGTTATCGTTCGGGAGAATATGGAAGATATCTACGTCGGTGTCGAGGGTGATCTAGAGGATCTGGCGGCTATCAATTTTGTGAGCCGCCTGCATCGTCAACCAGTCTCTGAGATGGGCAGAGGAAAGTACGCGATGAAGGTGATTACCGAGGCCTGCACCCAGGATGTCACTCGCTTTGCCTGTGAACTTGCTTTAACGCGGTCAGAGGAAAGTGGTCGCGAACCCCATGTGACAAGTGGCACCAAGCATAATATCTCTCCAGTAGCCGACGGCTATTTCCGTGAGGTAGCACTGGAAACAGCCAAGGAATATCCCGACGTTAAGTTTGATACTTTGCTGGCAGACAACATGGTGCATCAAATCGTGGTGAACCCACAAATCTTTGATGTGATATTGCTGCCTAATTTGTACGGAGACTTATTTTCCGATGCCGCTGGTGGCGCTATTGGTGGTCTGGGCCTTGCGCCAAGTGGTTGTTACGGCAAGGGATATGCCTATTTTGAATCAGCCCATGGTTCCGCGCCGGACATCATGGGGCAAAATATTATCAATCCGACTGCGACCATCTTCTCTGCCGCAATGATGCTCGAATACCTGGGATATATTGATGAAGGTAAACAACTGGTGCAGGCGGTCGAGAAGGTTTACGCAGATGGCAAATACCTTACGCCCGATCAGGCTGGCAAAGCCAGCACCACAGAATTCTGTGAAGCTACTTCGAAATACTTGTGTTAGCCGGGCAACCGGCCAAGTATCTGGTATATGATCTGATGCAATGAGAAAAGCTGGAAACGCTCCGTTATCCAGTCCAGACCAGCTACCCGCACGCAGATAACTGGAGTCATCTCCCATGAACGAACGAACTAACACACGAATCGTCTTAAAATCACGGCCGCTTGGCATGCCGACTGATGGAAACTTCGACATCCAATCGGTACCGGTCACCAGCCCTGGCGATAACGAGATGTTATTGCGCACCCTGTGGTTGTCCCTGGACCCGTATATGCGCGGTCGCATGAGTGATCGCGAGTCTTACGCCAAACCTCTGGAATTAGGCGATGTGATTACTGCCGGTGTCGTCAGCCAGGTCGTCGAATCAAACAATACCGACTACCCAACCGGCACAATTGTAAGTGGCATGTACGGTTGGCAATCATATGCCATCGCAAAGCCAGACGACTATCGGTTGTTCAAGGTCGATCCAGGCCTCGCGCCTATCTCAACCGCCGTTGGCATTACCGGTATGCCTGGTCAAACCGCCTATTTTGGTTTACTTGAGGTCGGTAAGCCCAAGCCTGGTGAAACGGTGGTGGTTTCTGCCGCTTCCGGCGCCGTCGGTTCTGTTGTCGGTCAAATCGCCAGAATCAAAGGTTGCCGGGCTATCGGCATCGCCGGGGGTAAAACAAAATGTGACTACGTGGTGAATGAACTTGGCTTCGATGCCTGCATTGATTACAAGGAAGCCGACTTCCCGCAAAAGTTGGCCGAGGCCTGCCCGGATGGTGTGGATGTCTATTTTGAAAACGTCGGCGGCGCTATTCTCGATGCCGTCGCACCACTTCTCAACAAGGGCGCTCGTGTGCCGGTCTGTGGCTTTATCTCTGCCTACAACGCCACCAGCGAAGATCAGATAAGGATGCCGGACGTCGTCTTGGGTGCGCTCGAACATCCACCGGAATCGCGATTCTTCGTTGTCACCGAATGGATCGATGAATTCGAAGAAGCCGCCCGGGTGCTGGGCAACTGGATTAAGGAAGGTAAGCTTAAATATCGTGAGACTATTGTGGCGGGGATCGAAAACGCGCCCAGCGCCTTCCGCATGTTGTTTACCGGTGAAAACTTTGGCAAGTTAATGATTAAAGTCGCCGACCTGGAATAATAGGCCAGGCCCACTACTCAATTAACTTTCGGAACCCAGATGGCGTCGTCCGGAGCTTCACCATAAACATCAAGGTCAGGATACAAACTAGCCACCCAGGCACACATATACGCATCTAACTTATCATGACCCGCACCAGATACGCATTTTTGCAACTTATCTGCCAGTGCGACCGGAGTCCACCCCGATGCCCTCGCCACCGCTTCTAGCTGCATCTCAAAACCTTTCTTCTGAAACTTATGCACCGCGGACGCGCCCAGCCTGTGGACGATTGCTTGCGGAAAGACCTCAAGACAACGATAACGCTGCTCCAGTTCACGAAATAGTGCGAAGCCCACCAGCATCCAGAGTTGATTGGCATGCGGTAATCTATTCTCAGCACCACCTTCTCTAAGGTGACTTCTTACCTTCTTCTTAATTTCTTTGAATCGCGTAGTGGTGGGCGTGGCAAAGCAGCTGATGCCATTGGCATTTAGGTCGCGCTCGCCTTTGCGTCGTCCATCTAACGAATAATCCGCAGGCGCATCAATGGCAATGACTTCAATTTTTGCTTCAAGAGTGGTTTCAACAGCGCCTAGATAAGCAGCAACATCCCTGGCGAATTTGCTCACTGTGCCTGGCTGCAAAGATGCCACATTTCCGGAACCACGGGGCGTGGGAGGCAAACCTGTTCCTTCAAGTAGTACGGGAAGAAGCTGTTCACCCTTCTTCCTAGCGACACAAATGGGTAATTTCTTGTTTTTGGCAAAGGCAACATCGATGCCGATAAATAGCTTGTTGGTTTTCATGCACATCAACAGTAACAAAAAAATGTGATAGAAAACCCACTAGCCGGAGCTACATCTCACCTAAATCAACGACCTCCCACTATCGGCAGACGCTTGAGCTTTACTTCTTGTCTTTTTCGTCGCTGTCCTCATGCGAGTCGTCAACATCTTCAGTATCATCCGGGTCAGCCGTCGTCTCGCTCGCGTCCAATTCGTCATCAATGTCTGCATCTACGTCAATATCAGTGTCGTCTAACCAGGCTTCACCACCCGGTTCCTCATCGGGCCATGTTGAGAACGGGAAAGGATGCAGTTCGGTGTTAAACGTCTGAAACTCCAGAATCTCGTAGATATAGACAGTGAGGTTTTTGCCAAACTGCAGCAGAGGCTCGTTAGCCCGACCGGTGAACAGAACCGCGAAGAACTGAAAAACAACCAAAAACCCGATGATAAATCTGGCGATACCAAAGGCAACCGCAAACAGCACCATGTAAAGGGCACGAATCCAGATGTCGCTACTAACCAGGCGCTGTCTCGTTGTCTCTTCCATTTTAAATCCTTTTGATTAACTAATATCTTCTATAAAGCAATTTCGATACCAACTAACTTTATCTTTATTTATCAAGGAGATACTGGCGGGATGAAGCTGAGAAGTGGTCATCTTCACCAATATCAGATAAAAACCACACTAACAGATAACCCCTACCGCTTGAAAGATCCTCAGGACCCGTGCCAGTTCGATTCATTGGTGTTCGACTCCGCCAACTTACTTCCAAACACTACTTTCGATGGGACCATCGTCCTTGAGTTATCAAATTTGTTGACACCAGGCAGCTTGACTAAGATGCTAAAACGCAAGTTTGGAAAACACCCACGGTTTTGAGATGCGAGCTATTTTGTGCAAAGAATTCGGCGATCCTTCAATCTTATTTTTAGGCGAAGTTCCGGAGCCGGACAGTGCGCCCGGTATGGTCAAAATCCAAATACATTCATCGGGGTTGAACTTTCCAGACACCCTGTTGATTGCCGGGAAATACCAGTCCCAACCGCCCTTTCCGTTCTCGCCAGGTATGGAATGCGCGGGTACCGTGGTGGAACTCGGGGAGGGTGAAACACACCTTAGAATCGGCGATCGAGTGATGGCACACCTTGGTCACGGAGGGTTTGCTGAATACGTTCTGGCCGAAGGTAACAAAACTTTCAGGATCCCCGACAGCATGCCCTTTGATCAGGCCGCGGGATTTCCTATTACCTACGGTACAACCTATCACGCCCTTGTTGATCGCGCCCAAATGAAACCTGGTGAAGTACTCCTGGTTCATGGGGCCGCAGGCGGGGTTGGTCTCAACGCGGTGGAACTGGGGAAACTGCTAGGCGCCACTGTCATTGGTACGGTTGGCTCTGATGAGAAGAAAGATATCGTAAAACGTTACGGCGCCGATCATGTCATCAACTACTCTACCAACAACTTTCGCGACGTTGTCAAAGAACTGACGGATGGTAAGGGAGCCGATGTGATCTACGATCCGGTGGGCGGCGACGTGTTTGACCAGTCCGTGCGCTGTATCAAGTGGCAGGGACGCCTGCTCGTTATCGGTTTTGCTTCAGGTCGGATTGCGCAGTTGAGAACGAACATGGCGTTACTGAAAGGTTTCTCATTGGTGGGGGTTTATTGGGGAGAATTCGCGTCACGAACGCCTGATCAAAACCGGGCTAACTTTGAAACAATGTTTAAGTGGTATGCAGACGATAAGATTAAACCGCACGTATCCAGGCACTTCCCGCTCGAGGAAACAGCGGATGCAATGGATTTTATTTTGTCCCGGAAATCCACTGGTAAAGTGATTGTGACTGTTCGAGATTAGACATGGGCAGTCTGCAATCACTTGAGGACCTGGGACGAATTCGTTTATCTCTTAACTTCTTCATGCGGGACTTCCTTCACTCGGAAATCTCCCAAATTGAAGGGATGGCGAATATTCCAGTTGATAGGACACTGGTGATTAAGGCAGGTAAAGGACTGTGCGAACACATCCTGGAGCCTATTCAAATGAAACTGGGAAAAGTCAGCATTCGATCAGCTTATCGATCTCCGGATATCAACCGTATTGGCAACGAGAAAAACTATAACTGTTCAAAAAATGAGGCGAACCATACGCGACATATCTGGGATGTTAGAGATGATCTCGGTAATTACGGTGCTACCGCTTGCATCGTCGTCAATTCATTTGTTGACTACTATGAGGAGACGGGCGACTGGACGGCATTAGCCTGGTGGATCCATGATCATATCCCTGCCTACCGGGATATGGTGTTCTATCCAAAGTTGGCGGCGTTTAATATCAACTGGTACTCCGGTTCCGTTAAAGAGCAGTTCATTATGAGTCAGGTGCCGAATCCTTATACAGGTAAAAAAGGCATATTGAGCAGAACAGGGTGGGAGAATTTTGAGGGTAATCATTCGGAATTTTACGGAGATTGGATCCAGATGATGGGATAGTAACTATGTCGATGTGATCGACATAAAGCGAGAACTTACTGGGCGCCAATCCACTCATTAATACGCCTCTCAAGTAGGGACATGGGTAACGAACCGCCACCGAGTACCGTATCGTGGAAGTCCCGGATATCGAATTTATCGCCCAAATCGTTCTTCGCCTTTGCACGCAGTTCCAAAATCTTCAACATGCCAATTTTGTAGGCTGTCGCTTGTGCAGGCGAATTGAAATAACGCCGAATTTCGGAGCGTACTGCAATCTCGGGTTTGGGCGAATTTAGCAACGCATAATCAATGGATTGTTGCTCGGTCCATTGCTTTGCATGAATACCGGTATCTACTACCAAACGGATGGCGCGCCATAACTCTCCTGTCAGACGGCCAAAGTCCGAGTATGGGTCCTCATAAAAACCCATTTCCTTGCCCAGCAATTCAGAATATAGCCCCCAGCCTTCACTATAAGCCGTATATCCATGGTAGGTACGAAAACGAGGTATGCCTTCCAACTCCTGTTGAATCGAACCCTGATGATGATGTCCAGGCAATCCTTCATGATAAGCAAGATTTTCGAGACGATATTTTGCCGTGGCCTTCATGTCGGCGAGATGTGCATAAAACACACCGGGCCGCGAACCATCTTTTGTACCGCGCATGTAGTGTGCTGCGGCACCGGGGTGCTCACGGAATGCCTCAACCCGTCGCACTTCAAGACCTGCCTTTGGCAAAATCCCGAAAAACTCCGGTAGTTTCTGCTTCATTGCATCCAGATACTGATTGGCTAACGCCAAATATCCGGCTCGACCTTCATCCGTATTTGGAAAATAGAATCGCTCATCCTCACGCAGATAAACAAAAAATTCGGACAGCGAGCCTTCAAACCCTACTCTACTTTTAATCCCCTCCATTTCCGCCTGGATGCGTGCGACTTCAGACAAACCCGTTTCATGAATCTCATCTGCAGTCAGCGGCAATGTGGTCCTCTGTGCTAGTGCATAGACATAAAATGCTTTCCCGTTTGGGAGTGCCCATACGCCTTTTGCGTCTCTCACCACGTTGCTCAAGTCAGACTGTAACCAGTGAACGATGTCTTCGTAGGCTGGTTTTAGCTTCTCTAAAAGCGCCTTACGTGCCTTGTCGGTTAGCTCAGTCACCTGGGCATCCGTGACCACGCCCGCGTCGTGCAGCTTATCGATCTTCAACGTGATATCAGACCAGAGTGCGGACGATCCCTCACTGGTGAACGGCTCTCCCTTAAGGACCCGTTTGCTCTGGATAATCGCCACTTCATAGTCGAAATAGGGGGCGCGAATACCATCAGCCGCTGACAGCTGTGCCCTTTCCAGATATTGCAGCAGATACCGCTGCGATTGGTTCAAACGCGAGATATAGGCCTGCATATCCGATAGGTCATCGACCTTATGATAGTTGATGAGATTGTTGGGCAGGCTTGTGTGCGGCCCACGGCGGCCGAAAAGATAAGCGTGCCGCCTGAACGGGACGCCTTCTTCAGCCTGATTGAGCATGTAAACCCACAAATCCCAGGAGAGCCTGCCTTCAGTAGTTAGCTTGTCGCGATCAAAGTTGGATTTCATTTCGGCCACACTACGTCGTCGCCAGTCGAGTCGTTTATCCGCCATGGCTTCGGACACATCATCCAACTCGTCGTAGTCACTCTTGTCACCCAGGCGGGTTTTCGCCAGGGGGCTGAAATCCAGGTAGTTGATAAATTCTTCATCAAGCCATGAGTTCAGGCGTTGTGTTTCGCTGATGTTTTCAGCTTTGGCTGGGTTTGCGTCAGTGACCTGGTTGCCTGCGGGGGAGCAGCCGAAGAGGAGTACCAGGATGGCGAGGGAGAACATGTATTTCATGGTAGGACTTTTTTACCGGGAAAAGCGAGGTTACACCAAAACGGACATCGGGTGGGGGGAGTGAGATCCTTCGACTCGCTACGCTCGCTCAGGATGACCCCAGGAATATGCTAGTGTTGCAACAGTGGTTTTTAGGGTATCGGCGATAACGAGAAGGAGCCCAGTATGGCGTTAGCATTCCCGCGGAACATTGATGAATTGAGCAACGAATGGTTGTCAGAATCTTTCGGTGCTGAAGTGACGGGATATGAAATCTCTTTTCTGGAAGGCGGCGTTTTATCTGACGCCTTTAAAATTCACAATATTCAGTACTCTGCCGAGGCAGATGCACCCTCCTCCGCTGTTATTAAGCTCGCAAACGTCATCGATTAGCGGCGTGCAGTTGCTCTCAGCAATAATGCTTACATCAAAGAACTGAGATTTTTTACTGATCTCGCGGACGAAGTTCCAATGCGCACACCGATCATCTATGCCATTGAGGAAGATGGCAGTGTCGATGCCGAATTTTTCGTGATTTTGATGGAAGATCTAACGGCACAGTCAAGGGTGTTTGACCAGGTGCTGGACGCGCCTGACGAGGCATTCACGCGCAAGATTAATCTCGAAGCGGTTAACATGCATGCAAAATTCTGGGAATCGCCCACCCTGCAACTGGATTGGATTGCCCACCCAGGTGGGGGCTACGTGTTTCCCCTGGATGATGCCTGCAGGCAATGTTCCGACAGCCTGGATACGTATGTCAGCCTCTGGGAGAAAATGTTTGGCGCAAGTCCTTTTGATGCACCCGGCGCTTCATCGTCAAAAGAATTGTCGAACCTTGTCGCTGGACCAAAATGTATTGCAATTCTGGATTACATGACTGACGTGATGTCTTCTCGCCCACACACGTTACTTCATGGGGATCTGCGCGCGGACAACATATTCAGGACAGCACCGGAACTCGGTAAGTCTGTTGATGAATCTGACATCACCTACATTGACTGGCAACTAGTCGGTGCGGGACCACCCGGCCCGGAATTTACCCAGGCCTGGCAACATTCATTGCCGCCTGAACTACGCCGCAAGGACAAGGACTTCCTGAAGCAATACCACGACCGGCTTGTGCAGTTACAACCGAAAGCTGCAGCTTACACTTACGAGATGCTGATCGAAGACTACAAGATGAGTTTCGTAATGTGGTGGATGGCTTTAATCACGCTCGGTGCCGCTACCATTCCGATTTTTGATCAACCGGAGGGAGAACGTATGAAGGCGCTGTGGGGTCAAGGTCTGCCTTACATGCAGGTTGCCATGGAAGATCATGATTGTCTGGATATGTTGCAGCGGATTGCGGCGGAGGTTGGTTAGCGAGCTGCGCTCAGGAGGATTGTTGAGGTTGGATAACGAGATCCTTCGACTGCGCTCAGGATGACTGGGGACCCGCTCGGGATGACTAGGGAGCGAGCAATCGATCCAGCGCCATTTCCACCAGGGCAGTGCCAAGCCAGGCTAGTGGCAGAAGGATAGCGTACAACAGCAATCTTGAAATAACAGACATATCGATTGGCCAACTGGACAATGCCTTGACTCGCTCGCGTCTTTGCAACAGCGCCTCCAGTTGATTCACATTTTCGACGCTGAAATCTTTCGGTGCGGCGCGAACACGCTCGTTGATCTGTTGCAACTCTTCGTTCTTACGCTCAACCATTCGCCGGTGCAGCGAGTACATGGGGGTCACCATCAACACGGCAATTGCCGGAAGTGCAACCAGCAAAGCATTTGTGTAATTATCCACGCGAAATAGTGCATCAAATGATTGCAGGGTGGTGATAGCCAGAGCAACGACGATCAGTAACGCATCGGTTAGCCCCGCTTGCCCAAACGGCTTCAGATTGGAGATTTCAAATATATCCAGTTTCACTCGTTTTCCTGCGTTGTAGAATGCTCGTGCTACATGAAATCTCGCGGCAAGAAGCAAACCGACAAGACTCCACAGCAAGATCTGCGCTAAAGCGATGGCATACATCACGCTGCTATTGCTGCTGACGATGATCCCCAGGCCTGGCACGTTAAAAAAAGAAAAAGCAAAACCACATACGAAACCGGTGAGCAGATTGCGTCCAGGAACCGATTCGACATGGTGGGTGAAGTCAAAAGCAGTTTGCGACCGAATCAGCCACGCCAGGGCAAGCGAACGCCTCTGAGCAAACACAATCCCCATTGCGAAATAGGAAGGCATGAGAATCAGCATGAGCGCCTGACCAATAAGCTCCAATCGAGACCAGGATCCGGGCATGGTTTCCACACTAAAAACGCCGTTAGCTGTAAACCATAACGTCATGACAGCCAAGCTACCCGCAAACAGTATTAGCGCTGAGTATTTTGCCTGGTAAATAAACCAGTAGAATTTCGTGTCCATGCTTTCAAACTAACTTGGGATTATCTGAGAGTCAAAGATTCTTCGGTCTCGGAATGGCAGGTAAAAGCTTGAAGCTGCCTGGCTTACAGGGACGCTGCTATTTATCAAGGCTGATAAGCCGAAGCCTGGATGCCATACAATTCAGCGTATTGCCCACCCTTTTCCATCAGCGAGGCGTGCGTGCCAGTCTCGGTCACCTTTGCACCATCCAGGACAATGATCTGGCTGGCCATGCGAACGGTACTGAAGCGATGAGAGACCAGGATTGTAATGCTGCCACGTAGTTCGTTATCCGGATTGTCAGCCTTAGATTGCGAGATTCAGTTTGCAATGGCCACACAGAACCGCCATTGCTGCAGATGTAGCGACCTTGTGGTCCTTCTGCCAGGGTGGACCTAGAGATTTGCCAATCTTTTTTAGCAGATCGTCCAGGCTTTCCTCTACTGTCTCCAGCTTACCGACAAAATGTGCCATCCCGTTTTTGCGCGGATAGGAATCGACTTCAATACCAATCGTATGCCCGGCGTCTCTGAGCGCCCGGCGGTAAAGAATGCCTTCAGCGGCGTGCATCGATGGATGATGGCTTAAAATTTCTGCTACTGTTTTTGGAAGAGGACGAACCGGGTCCTCACGAATGGAAATGGCGACGAGTTCATGATCAGACTCGATGTCCTGCTGTAGTTCGGTCAACCTGCTAAGTGCATTTGCCGCAGCTGATTCTTCCACACGTGTAATCAGTGCTTCCGCCTTGTCAAGCTCGAGTTCAGTCGCCTCGTGGTGATAGGGTTGCCGGGGCAATCCAGAGTCAAGTAACTGCACACGGCGTCGATCGATGACAACGGGTCTGCCCGCACGGGCTGAAACACAGACGAAGATCGCCCAGCCATTATGTTCTGATACACCTACTACAGCCGATGATCTACTCATGCGGCATTGCTCCGATTGTTCGTTTTGGTAAAAACCGATACCTTAATTCACATTGTAGCGCAACGCTCCTGCCAGCCTGTTGTCAGGAGTGATTAACAGGATAGTTGTGAATTCCTGAATTTTCTGCAAACTGCACGAATGGCGGAATTAATGCAATTTCTGATTGAATACGGGTATCTGGTTATCTTCGTCTGGGTAGCGCTTGATCAGGCTGGTTTACCACTCCCGGCTGTACCCCTCTTGTTGGCCGCAGGGACACTCGCAGGTACCGGCGAGCTGTCCTTAGTCCTGATCATTTTGATCATCATTATCGCTGCTGTGCCCATTGACTTTTTCTGGTACTGGCTGGGTCGGGCTCGTGGTGGCAAAGTACTCAACCTATTGTGCAGCATTTCACTAGAACCAGACTATTGTGTTCGCAATACCGAACATACCTTTGACAGGGTAGGCAGGTTTTCATTGTTGATCGCCAAGTTTGTTCCGGGTATGCAAACCCTCGCGCCTCCCATGGCGGGAATGACAAACATGAATGTCGGCTTGTTTCTGTTTCTGGATACCCTCGGTGCGTTGATCTGGGCTTTGGTATTCGTTGGCACAGGGTTTTGGTTCCATACTCAATTGGAGTACATGGCTGGAAGATTTGCTGAACTCGGTGTCATGGCGGGCTACATTCTTTTTGGTGCGCTAGTGCTGTATATCGGCGGAAAATTCACGCAGCGGCGCCTGTTTTTACGTTCCCTGCGCATGCGTCGGCTCGAACCTTCGGCCGTCAATGAGCTTCTGAATTCGTCTAAAGACGTGCACGTGATTGATCTGCGTCATAAATATGACTTTGATGCTCAGCCACACATGGTACCGACCGCAGTGCGTGTGCCCATGGAAGCAATCGAACGCCACCTGCCGCGCATCCCCAAGGACAGCGATATTATCGTTTATTGCAACTGACCCGATGAAGCATCCAGTGCCCGTGTGGCAATTAAGCTCAAACGATACGGGATTCCCAAGGTTTACCCCATGATAGGTGGCATTGATGCGTGGATAGAACAAGGGTTTGCCACCGAGTAAACGCAGAGTGTACCCTAGGTTAAGAAACCAGCAGTGAACACTAATCAATTCTCGTCGTCAGAACCTGCCATTAAAAATAATCGGAGGCAATCGTGAAAACCGTCTTATTCCTATTCTTGCTTGGCTATTCCAGTCTGCTATTTGCTGCTGAAATGCGGGATGTCGGATCTTTAAGTTTCAAAAACTCTGGCGCCAAAGAAGCGCAACCATACTTCCTGCGCGGCGTTGGCCTGCTGCACAGTTTTGGTTGGAAACAAGCTATCAGCGAATTTAAGAAGGCGCAGGAAGCTGATCCTGATTTTGCGCTGGCATATTGGGGTGAATCCTTATGTTACAACCATCCTCTGATCACCGAACGAAACAGACAATCACCGATAAAGGTTCTTGAGCGGCTGGGTTCCACCTTCGATGAGCGTCTGGCCAAATCTCAAACAAAACGAGAGAAGGGATTTATAAGTGCGGTCGAAGCACTATTTAATGGGCAGGGGAATACTGCCCAACGTCGTATCGCCTACAAAGATTCAATGCAGCAATTATATGAGCAGTTTCCGGGTGACGATGAAATCGCTGCATTCTACACTCTGTCGCTACTCAGTGCCGCGGGCGCCAGTGGCGATGCACGCATGCAGATGAACGTCCTTGCAGGTTCGATCGCCACACGCCTGTACCGGAAAAACAGCAACCACCCAGGTGCGGCTCACTACGTTATCCATTCCTTTGATGACCCACTGCACGCTCCTCTTGCACTGGACGCAGCGCAAAAGTTTGCAAAAATTGCACCCGTCGTGTCACACGCCCGACACATGCCGTCGCACATATTTATTCAGCATGGCATGTGGGAGGAAGTATCACGATCTAACCAGTCTGCTTTTGATGCGGCCAAAGCTTTATGGGAACCAGGAGACAGGGTTGGCGACATGGTGCACTCCCTGGACTGGGGACAATACGGAGATCTGCAGTTAGGTGATTATGATAAAGCAAGATTATGGATCACAAGGTTAGAGGAAATAGATGAGGCAAGCGGCGGACAAGCATCCAACCTTGCAAGAGCCAGGGCTCGTCTCATTATCGAAACTGAGGATTGGCAATTAATGGAAGTCTCTGAAGAGACGCATGTAACGAGCTTGTTGGCAGCAGGCATGAGTGCTATTGCCCTTGGAGATTTGGAGTCGGCAATGAAAATCGAAAAGTTGCTGGATAAAAAAGCGAAGGATGAGGCGAAGAAAGAAAAAAAGGCTTATACACAAGGTCCGATACCCACTGAGATCATGTATAAGGAAATCGCAGCACTGGTAAAACTTGCCAGGGGGCACGAAGCTGAGGCACTTGAATTACTTGCCGAGGGTGTTGCGCTCACCAGGAAATTACCTCCACCTCGCGGCACGGCAATTCCGCAGAAGCCAGTACATGAACTTTACGCGGAAGTGCTGTCACAGGTTGGTCAGTACGAAGAATCAGTTGCCATGTTCCAGGCATCTTTGACAAGAACACCTAACCGCCCGAGATCGCTCTTAGGGCTGGCGCGAACCTACGCAAAACTGGGCGATAGAAATGCAGCAGCAAAACTGTATCGCAAGCTCGCGGAGATAAGAAAAGGGCATGATGTGCTGGACAGGCAGGAGGCTGAACAGTATCTCTCGACGGTGCGGCGGTAGGTTCCTTGTTACGAGCGAATGGAGTGTACGTCGAGAGCGAGATTCTTCACTACAGTCAGGATGACTACGGTGAGTTCCGGGATGACCGGGGATCAGTGTTTAGCCAGTAGCCTGCACTTCTGGCGGTTTGAATAAATTGCGGCATGGCGGGGTCGATTTCAAGTTTTCTGCGAAGTTCTGCGATATGGGTATCAACAGTACGGCTCGCTACTTCGGCCGCATGTCCCCAGACTTTTTGCAAAAGCTCCTGGCGGCTCCAGACATGGTTAGGTTTTTCTACCAGCACAAGTAGCAGGTTGGTTTCCTTGGGAGTAAGACTAACCAGTTCACCTTCGCGCCACACTCGCCGGGTTGCCGGGTCAAACTCCACAGTTCCAAAAATCGTTTTTCTTCCTGTAACTGGCGCGCAAACGGAACCACTACGGCGCAGTAAAGCCTCAACCCGGGCGATCAATTCGAGAAGCCCAAAGGGTTTGGTGACATAGTCATCTGCACCAAGTCGCAAAGCCCTGACCTTGTCTGTTTCTTCACCCCTGGCAGTTAGCATGAGTACCGGAATATTCAGCGAATTTTGTCTCATTTTCTGTAATATTCCGAAGCCATCCTGGTTAGGCAACAAGACATCGAGAATAATCAAGTCCGGTTGTAGCTTCGCAATATTGATCAGTGCCTGCCCGCCATCGGTACACACCTCAACAACGTGGTTCTCCAGTTCCAGATTTACACGCAGGCCCTCTGCAAGATCCGGGTTGTCCTCGATAATGAGAATTCTAGCCATCAGCGGAAGCCCCAGACTCGAACACCATGCTAAAAACGCTTCCGCACCCTTTGCTGTCGACGATTAGGTCTGCTCCTATCTCATGAGACATGTCGCTGGCTACCGCCAGGCCAATTCCTGTACCTGATATGGCGCGATCTTTTTCCCGTTTTAGCCTGTAATAGGCCTGCCATATATATTTTTGCTCTATTGCAGGAATACCAGGACCCTGGTCGACGATATCTATTTTCAGGTGGCTGGATTCCCGGCTTACTATAATGCTGATGGCCTGACCTTCTGGGCCATATTTGATGGCATTATCCACGAGGTTGGTCAGCACTTGGGTCATCGCTTCCCTGTTATAATCGACCTCCAGTGACTCGTCGCATTTAATTGAGAGGCTGTCGCCAGACGCCTCAAGTTGCAATTCAAATTCGTCTTTCACCCTGTACAACAATTCGCACAGATTGTAGCTGCCTGGTTCAGCAGGCACAGATTGTTTCCATAATTTTGAGAAACTCAGGATATTTTCCACCAGGCGTGACAGGCGTAGCGTCTCTCGATCAATGATCTTTAAGGCCCGGGCGCGGCTCTCCTCGTCAGGCAACCGATCCAGTAATATCGATTCAGTAAACATCCTGATCTGTGTCAGAGGTGTTCGCAATTCATGTGACACCCGCGCGATAAAGTCACTTCGCATTTCGATCAACTGACGTTCCCGTCTGATCAATACAAACGACAACAAACCGAGCAGGAGTGCGATGATCAGCAATACCGCAATGCGCATGTTACTGCCCCAGGGAGATTCAGCAATTTCAAGTACTTCAGCGACGTCGGAATTTATGGAAGTCGTCACAGTGAACCCTGCATACAATCCGGAATAACTCGCATCCATGGTGCGCGATACCCGGTTACCATCCGTGCTGCTCATGCCCGTCTTAAAAACGACCCTGCCTGCCGGGTCAGTCACTTTCAGGAAAATGTAAGGACGGAGTGCCCCGGTATCGCCAAGCGCCGCAGGCAACAGCCTGGCAATGGCGAATACCTCTTTCAGGATTTCACCAACCACTGCGGATTTGAAGACCAGGACCAGGCCTGATGTTTCACCGCTCTTGATAAGAACCTGAAGACCTGTGGTTGATCCCTGCTCAAGATGGACGACCTCGAATGGTGGCTCGGGTGGTAATGACAGTTTCGCAATGGACTCTGCAAGGTTCTTGTCAACCTTGCCATACAGTTCTTGGGGTTGGGCACTGTTGCCGACAATAAAAACGCTCTGGAGCCAGCCAGCCGGTAATTCAACATCTTTGAGTAACACGTCTATTTCAACACCTTCCCAGGTTTGCCTACCCCCCTCAATCAAACCGTTACTGGTCAGTAATCCCACTGCCTTGTATATTCCCTCGTAACCTACCTTGATCTGAAGCGCGCGAACATAATCATCAATGATGAGCGTCGAATAGTCTTCCAATACTGCTGCGACAGTTCTCTGGTGGGAGCTGACTGAGCTGATTGCTTGCCAGGCCAACGACAAGCTGACTACTAGCAGCAGAGCCAGCAGCACAAATATCAGGCGAGATTGAAGTTGATTCTGCATATCCAACGAATTCTGCTGGGCGAAAGGCCCTGGCGCAAGCGGCTTGTCCTCGAGTGAGGGGTTAATCAGCCCAATCCTGACAAAATCCTGACATAAACGGGTTAAAAGCTTCACCTGCTGGTAGCCACAGATTGATATTCTCCCGGTTAGATAAATCCAAGGACGAAAACCACGATGCGCCTCTCACTAATTTTTTGTACTCTGCTGGTGCTTTCAACCAGTTACGCCAGCGCAGGTATTTTCGATGATCCCAAAAATCTCAAAGTGCTACCGGAGAACATTTCACCCGAGGAATTGAGTGCCACCATGCGTGGATTTTCCATTGGCACGGGTCTGCGCTGCTCTGGTTGCCATGTTGGTGAAGATGACCAGAAACTCACCGAATATGATTTTGAAAGTGATGAGAAAGAGTACAAGAAAAAAGCTCGAAAAATGCTGGAGATGGTAAACGCTATAAACAACGAGCATCTCGACGCGATTGCAGAGGACCATGTTCAGGTCCAGTGCGTTACCTGTCACCGCGGTGTACAAGAACCAAAGCTACTGGGACAGGTTCTGGCTGAAGCAGCCGAAGACAATGGTGCGGATGGAGTCAGGGAAACCTATGCGAGCTTGAAGGAAGAATATTACGGCACCCATAGTTATGACTTTAGCGAATTTACTCTGAGCAGTTTTGCACGAACCCAGGGACTTAGCGGCAACATGCCGGAAGCCATGGCAATGCTCGATATCATGCTGGAAGAGAATTCTGAATCGTTCCAGGCGCATTTCCTGTACGGAGAACTCAGCTTTATCAGTGGCGATATGGTCCTTGCGAAAGAACATCTGCTGACTGCACTTAAGATCAATCCGAAGGCTGTGTTTATTAACCGGCGGCTCAAGGAGATTGAGGAGACCTTTCGATTAAAAAAACCGGTCTGAATGCAACCGGTTTTTAGCACCTTTAGTTATTCGTTAGAAATCTACAATAGCCCGGAGGTAGTAGGAACCACCTTCGTAATTAGCGGCGCTTCGTCTTGGGTATTGCAATCCAACACTCAAACGATTCGCATTTCCCACACCAATCTTGTCGATGAATTCATCGAACACATTGACGGCACCGAGAATCAGTTTGACGTTCTCGGTCATCTGATATCCCAGCTCCACATCAACATAGATGGTTGAATCAATTTCCGCACTGGGATCAGTCGCCGCATTGATAGTGCCACGCTCATCGAAATGTTCACCATAGAAATTAGCTCGCGCCATGAAATTCCATTTATCATTGAAGAATGTATTGGTTGTCAGCACGAATCGCTCATTGGGGTAGTTGTTTTCAATATCCTCAACGATGCTGTCTGCAACAGGAATGATACCGGCCACGACTCCTTGACCGGTTACTTCAACCTTGTTGTAACTGAAGGCGAACGTCAGGTCAGTAGATACGCCTGACCCACCCCATTCAAAACCGGAGGTCAGAACAAGGTCAATGCCTTTTGATTCAATATCCAGCGCATTCGTGTAGAAAGAGATGGTGGCACCGGTAGTAGATCCGGCGACGGCAATGTCGCGTGTACGGTAGATTTTATCGTCTACTTCTATCTGGTAGACGTCGAACGTCAGCGTTGTGTTCTCCCCGAAATCTGCACTGAAACCAGAACTAAAATTCAGAGATTCCTCTTCCTTGAGCGCCGTACCACCTACTGCCAAAGCCTGTGGGCTGGTGGGTTGAACCAGACCTTCCTCCACCTGTAGTCCAGTCACGCCATCAAAGGTTGTGATGGTCGTTCGCACATTGGATTGACCTGGCGTCGGCGCATGAAAACCTGTGGAAATCGCGCCACGAAAAGCAAAGGTCTCTGAGACTCGATACCGGTATGCGATCTTGCCGTTTGTTGTACCTCCAAAGTCAGAGAAATCCTCATAGCGCAAGGCGTACTGCACCAGAAAAGCATCGCTTACATCATGCTCAATATCCACATACAAGGCGAAATTATCCCGGTCGAATTCACCGGCATCTTGCGGTGCAAAGCCGTTGAGGCCATTTGATCCGGAACCCGTATAAGAATTGAATTCGCCAACGTTAATCGTGTAGGTTTCTTCGCGCCATTCAGCACCGTAGGCCAGATTCAGGTTATCTCCGATGGGTCTGGAGAAGTCGATGTTGATATTAACTTCTTCCTGCTCGTAGCCACCGACATCGAAATTTCGTTGAAGAGGGAGGCCATTGACTCCCAGGCCAATCGACGGGTTTAGCGTATTGTTGAGGACGTAATCCAACTCGCTTCGACCGAAACCGATGCTAACGTCGTATGTGCCACTCGAAAGTTCTCCATCAATACCCGCAACGATGCTTATATCCGACTGATCGCCATCCAGAAACGGGGTATAACCAGCCCGCAGGCCGGTGAAGCCAAGCGCATTCAGCGCCGCGATGGTGGAATGGCTCGGGTCACGATAAAAAAAACGATAACGACCGTCTACCTCGCCGAAATTTCCAAATACATACAATTGTAAATTATCATTCAGCTCGAATCCGGAATTCAGGAAAAAACGTTTTCCGTTAGATTCCGGTCGGCCCCAGGTCTGTGTGAACGGCGTATCCCCGAACGGGGCATCAAGACCAACATCCGGGACACCAGCATCAATGAGTGCCTGGGCATCGGGGCGAATTATGCCGCGAGATAAACCATCATTGTCAAAAAGCTCGGCACTCAGGTTAATAAATCCATTGCTGCCAACCCTGAATCCACCGTTTGCGGAAATCTTGTAGTTTTCCTCTTCTTCATAGTGCTGGCCGAATTGAATCTGGAGGCTGCCACCTTCGTCGGCATCTTTCGTCACGAAGTTAATGACACCGGCAATGGCATCAGAGCCATATTGGGCGGCGGCACCATCTCGCAGGACCTCAACTCTTTTTAGCGAGATACCAGGAATCATGCCAACATCGACACCGTGAGCACCGTTTCCTGCAGCAGGTGCAAAAAACTGAACCAACGCGGATCTATGTCGGCGCTTACCATTCACTAATACCAGGGTCTGATCAGGTGCCAGCCCTCGAAGGGAAGTAGGACGTACAAATGCGCTTCCATCACCAGTAGCAGGTGTTGCAGTGTAGGATGGCACCAATGCCCGCAGATTATCAGTCAGGTCTGCTGAGCCACCAAGTGCGTTAAAGTCATCAGCCGATATAATATCAATGGGTACAGGAGCATCAGATACCGAACGTTCTTTGGAACTCCTCGTGCCAGTGGTCACCACTTCTTCCATGACTCTATCTGACTCGGCGAATGTTGGTTGAGATGAAAAACTCAAGCTAACTGCCATCGCAACCAGTGGATAAATTCCTATTGAGCGATGTCTCATTGTTAGTTTCCCTCTTTTTTACACAGTTAAGCAGTTCCTACGCAAGGCTAGTGTAAATCAGCTATAAATACAATTTAAGGGTGTTATAGATCTGCCAGAAAACCCGAGTACGTGCGGATTGATTGATAGACACATGATCGCTTGCTCTGGTTTTAAGTCACATACGTCGCTGCAGGAATGGAGAGGCAACAAGCACGAGTAGGCCCAGCACGACTGCAGCAACAGCTAACTTTTCAAATACAGCGACATAGACAGCTAGAGACGCCAATCCCGACTCAACAGTGCCGCCACCTTCACCAATGGCCATCAAGCCTGCGATCATCCCGGCAGCATAAGCAGCAAACGCACTGGACATGAACCAGACACCCATCATCATCGCGCCAACCCGCTGTACAGATAGTTTAGTCACCATCGATAATCCAACCGGAGACAGGCATAGCTCGCCGGTCGTATGAAGCAGGTACATTAACGCAAGCCAGATGACAGAAACCTTGCCATCAGGTCCTGCCAGACTTGCACCATAGATCAGTACTGCAAAACCCAAACCCACCTGCAGAATGCCAAGCCCAAACTTGGCGGGTGTCGATGGCTCCCACTTCTTGCGACCCAACACAACCCACATAACCGCAAAAACCGGTGCCAGTAAAATAATGAACAGCGGGTTGAAGGACTGGAACATTCCCGCTGTGAAAGTATCTCCCATGGCAACATTGCGATCGGTGAATAGCGTCAATGACGAACCAGCTTGTTCAAATAGCGCCCAAAACAGAACAGAAACTGCAATCAGCACCAACATCACCAGCATTCGATCACGCTCCTTCGGCTCACATTTGGAGACTGAAAACCAGATCACCCAACCCACCACGGCAGCACCAAATATCGACAACATCAAACCCAATTCTGCCGTCCGCTGAATAACCTGCCAGACGGCAACCACTACCAACAAACCAATAAGGTAGATGAGTTTTTCCTTATTTAGCCAAGAGAGGACCGGTTGAGCTAACACTTCTGGTGAGGGTGGCTCTCCATAACCTTGAAGATACTTGCGACCTGACTGAAATGTCACAAGGCCAATCAACATGCCAATACCCGCCATGCCAAACCCGTAGCGCCATCCATAAGTCTCACCGAGATAAGCACACAACAGTGTTGCCACCAGGGCGCCGATGTTTATACCCATGTAGAAGATGGTGAATCCGGCGTCCCGCCTCGGGTCATCTTTTCCGTACAGTTGCCCTACGATGGTTGAGATGTTGGCCTTCAGGAAACCCACCCCAACAATAATAAGTGCCAGGGACAGGTAGAAAATCTGGCTGTAGAAACCGTCTCGCATAATTGTGCTCTGGCCTTCAATCCGCACTGCGGGAGGTCCTTCAAATGCCATGCCGAAGTGACCACAAACCAGTAATATGGCACCAAACACAATGGCTTTCCTGAACCCGAGGTATCGATCGGCAATTAGCCCACCTAATACCGGCATGGCGTAAACAAGAGAAGCATAGCTGCCGAATATGAGCCCTGCTTCCTTGTCCCCAAACAGAAAATGTTTGGTGAGGTACAAGATCAGCAAAGCACGCATGCCGTAGTAGCTGAATCGCTCCCACATCTCCGTGAAAAACAGGACGAACAACCCTTTGGGATGACCGAGCAAGGTGTCGGTGCGTTCAATAACTTGATTCATTGATTTACTTCCAGATTTGGCTAGTTATTGGTCTAAGCCCGGTTTCTTCTAGCCTTTTACCTGAGCCGCGGTGAGTAACGCATTGCTCGAGCGTTTTGGGAAGAATGCATCAGGATCATCAATGTTCCTCAACCCACGAATGCTTTCAATTATGTTCGCTGACGCTCCCCGGGGAAAGCTCGCAATTCGTTCGGCGATTTCCCGGCAACGATTTACAACTTCGTCGTCAGCGACACATTCGGTTGCAAGACCTAATTTGACAAGTTCAGGTCCAGGCACGCGGTCGCCATAAAGCGCCAGCCGCGACAATACTATTTCCGTTGACTTAATTTTCATCCAGGCCGCATTCATGGGGATGTTGGCACCCTGCTGAATTTCACCGATCTGAAGGAACGCAGTTTCTCCCGCAATCAGGATATCGCAGGCAAAAGCGAGAGCTGCGCCTGCATTAATTCCAAATTTTTCAAAAGCGCCGATGATCGGTTTCTTACAGCTAAACAGAGCAATATGCATGCTGCGAACGTCACCCACCTCCTTGCCTGCCCAAACGGGTGGCGGATCCTGTTGCAAGGCTTTGAGGTCAATACCGGAACAAAAATAACCCCCCTCACCACGCAGAATAATACTGGCTATTTCATCTTCATCCTGCAAAGTATGAATGGCTTCAGTTATCTCACCCGCCAGCGGAGGGATCAGGGAGTTACGACGTTCCGGTCGGTTGATCACAATTTCCGCCCAGCCATCACACCGCTCGATAGTTGAGAATTCACCCATGTCTTGCTCCTTCAATGTTAGGTCAAGAGTACCGTGTCTGTGCTCATCCTGCGCTATCAATCTTCCCTTGCAGTCGACGCATTCCGTTGAGCCATCTTTCCAGATCTCCCGTTTTCCGGTTCATCCAGGTTTGTGCGATCTCATCGGTAAGAATGAGAAATTGTTCACTTTTAACACCATCAACTACTTGTTGGGCAACTTCCTCCGGTTCCTTAATCGGTCCTGCGGCTGACGCTGCCCATGCAGACGAATCGTCACCTAGCATCGGTGTCCTTACGCCTAGCGGAGCCAGCAGGGAAAACCTGATTCCCTTATCGTGATAGGTGACGGACATCCATTCCGCTATACCCACTACCGCGTGTTTAGTTGTCGCGTATGTGAGATTGCCATGAGTTGTGAGTATTCCAGCCATAGAGGCGGTATGTACAAAGTAGCCTGATCCTCTTTCGAGCATTCCTGGCAGAACAGCGCGAATGGAATAGATGTGAGCCATCACGTTCACCTGCCACTGGTTCTCCCAAACGTCAATGGGAGTCGTCAAAGGATCTCCACCCGATGCTATGCCAGCATTAGCAAAGAAAAGGTCAATGGATCCCGCTTGTCTTTCGCATTCGGCCACCAGATGGTTCACGGATTCCTCACTACCGACATCACAGGTCAGTGCAAGACCCCCACAAGCCTGGGCAACGGTCTTTGCACCAGCCTCATTAATATCGACGACAACTACTTTTGCCCCCTCATCAGCGAATGCTCTCGCGCAAGCTGCGCCAATGCCACTGGCTCCACCGGTAACAACACAAACCTTGTTTTTGAATTCCATGTAGGATTCCTTTTTCTTTATACTAACTGACAATAGTGATGTTGGTCATTCAATCACAGAACAATCTGTAACAAACCGAAATTGTCGCCATCTATCATGAAAGCGAATCAAAATTAACCTGGGATCAATATGAGTAAAAAGCAAATTCCCCTGGCGGCAATTCTCATCCTGCTGTTGAACTCTCCGATGATAAAGGCTGACAAAGCCGTCTTTGCCGGAGGCTGTTTCTGGTGCGTTGAAGCAGCCTACCAGGATCTCGATGGCGTGTTAGATGCTGTATCCGGTTTTACTGGCGGGAAACTGAAAAATCCGACCTACAAGGGCGATCACAAAGGTCACTATGAAGCGGTCGAGGTCACTTTTGATCCGGGCGTCATTACCTACCAGCAACTGCTGGATATTTTTTGGGTCAATATTGATCCATTCGATAACAGAGGCCAATTCTGCGACAAGGGACCAAGTTACCGTAGTGCAATTTTTGTTGATAACGACCAGAGGGAACTGGCTGTTGCATCAAAAGATAAAGTCACCGCTGAGTTCCCAGGCACAACGGTCTACACGGAAATCCTGGATAACACGACATTTTACCCCGTTGAAAACTATCACCAGGATTACTACAAGAAGAATCCCATCCGCTACCATTTTTATCGCTCGGGATGCAGACGCGATGCACGTCTAAGTCAGATCTGGGGCGCCAGCAGCGATAAATAAAGAACCGCAGTGAAACATTAAGAGCCCCCTGCAGTATCACCTGGTTATTTCATACGCACGCTTCATAACGATCAATCAGCGCCCTGACCAGGCCACTGCGGACAATGTCATCCCGCTCAAATCGGTGCACGTGCACACCCGGTACACCCCGCACTCGATCAATAGCATCAGCCAGTCCGTTTGAACCCCTGATATCACTTTGACGAATGTCACCGTTGACGACGACCTTACAGCCCTCACCAATCCTGGTGAGGAACATCTTCATTTGCTCGATTGAAGTATTTTGTGCTTCATCCAAGATCACGAAGGTATCCCCACCAAAAGTCTTACCACGCATGAAAGCAAGAGGTGCAGCCACAATCCTGCCATGACGCAAGTTATACTCCACTGCGCCAGAACCTAGTCTCTCATTTAGCATGTCTCGAAAGATATCGACATACACAGCGAATTTTTCATCTACCGTTCCTGGCAGGAATCCAAGCTGTTCCCCGGCTTCCACTGCAGGACGGGTCAAAATGATTCTTTCGATCCGACCCGTTTCCAGCGCTTGCGCAGCTAGCGCTGCAGCACAATAACTCTTGCCGGTACCGGCGGGACCGATCCCGAAGGTAAGGCAATTATTCTTGATGGCTGAGATGTATCGTTTTTGTGAGGCGGTTTTTGCTTCAAGCGGCCAGTGTGACCTTGGAGTGGTGTAAACAGTTTCAAGGTGGGTTCGGTTCGAATGCAGCGTGTAGATGTCTGCAGTTTCGAGGTGATGTACTTTTTGTTTGTTACATTGGTGTTTGTTTCTTCTCCCTTCTGATTGTTTTTTTCGATTAAGTGAACTGTTCCTAATTGAATTGTGTGCTCGGGACTTTTTAGCCATATAAAACCTGTATGTTGCAAAATTTTTTATGAACTTAAGTAATACAATTTTGGCTGTCGCCAGGTCTCGAACTAACTCCTTTCTTCTTGCAGCGGCAAAATCGCTACTACAGTTGTTGATGTTAAACAAAATTCACAAAGTAGCAAGGGTCAGGTCTTGATATGCGGGATTTCTGGATAAATAAATCTGACACCTTTTTCAGTCGGGATGGTACAGTAGAGCCAATGGATAAGTCCCTGGAGCCACTATGCATTTGATATTCCTCCATGGTGTGCCTGGTGTTGGCAAACGTACCATCGCCATGGAACTAGCCAATGAGTTGGGGTTCCCCTTTTTGAATTTCCATCATCTGGCGACCTTATGGGGTCCTGTTTTCGGTTATTCATCACCTACCTTCAATGAACTCAGAGATAAGATTACCCAACTTGTGGTCGAACAGGCGTTAGCATTACCCGAGGATGGCATTATCTGTTCTTTCACCTATGTGCCATCGATTCCGCTGGAAAACTACCGGGCATACATCGAGAAGGCGAAGCAGGGTGGGGACATCGGTCTTTTCGTCGGTCTTACCTGTGATGACGAAGAACTGAAACAACGGGTCGAGACTCCGGAACGCAAAGCTCAGGGTCAGCTAAGTGATTTTCAACTTTTGGAAGACTCAATGAGTATATTCGATATTCCGGAGCTACCTGGCCCCTCCATCACGATTGATACGACAGGCGAATCGGCCGAACAAACCGTTCAGAATATCATTGCCATGTTGCCTGATGACATGAAGCGGGGATTTTCGTTTTAGATCTTTTATAGCCGCAGGCGCTCTGGCAGCCTTCTAATTTTCTAATAGTCATACCGGTCATGGTAGAAACCAGGTTTTGAGTCCCAACGATAGAGCTGGTAACAGGTATTTCAGGCCTGGCCTGTGATTAGGTTTGTGCTGTAGTCATTGCTGGGACAGTTTGAAATTTCGAGGAGAGTTTGATGAAAGTCGCCGTAGTTACAGGTACCAGCACAGGCATCGGCCTGGCAACGAGCCTGCACCTGGGTCGCAACGGTTACCAGGTCTTTGCAGGTATGCGTAATTTAGCCAAAGCTGAAAGCCTGCAACAAGCCGCCGCCGCAGAATCTTTACCCATCGAAGTTGTGTCCCTTGATATCTGCGATTCCGATTCGGTAGCTTCTGCGTTTGCCACTGTGGCTGGTTCTGGACCAGTCGATGTTCTTGTTAACAACGCGGGCATCGGTGGAGCCTCGCCGTTAGAGTTGACCCCACTGGCGGAACACAAACAAATGTTCGAGACCAACTATTTCGGGGCCGTGAGATGCATACAGGCCGTACTACCCGACATGCGTGAGCGCGGCTCAGGCTGCATCGTTAACATCACATCTGCAGTTGGTCTGCAGGCAACCCCGAATCAAATAGCCTATTCCGCCTCCAAGTGGGCGCTGGAATGTCTGGGAGAAGCGCTGGCACATGAAATGTATCGGTTTGGCGTTAGAGTTGTGAACATAGAGCCGGGCGTGATCATGACCAGTATATTCGAAAATTCTACTGAACAGACCCGTTACGACAAACAATCACCGTATCAGCCGCTCATGCGCCGTAACGGAAAGGTTTTTGGTGCAGGGTTTAGGCGGGCGGTACAGGCTGACATCGTGGCTGAAACAATCCTTGAGGCAATTACGAGCGATGACTTTCAAATGCGATGGCCAGTCGGTGCCGACGCAGAAGGTTTAATGGCAGCCCGACATGTTGTTCCTTCAGAGGAGTGGGTACGAATGGGGGCAGACTTGAGCGACCAGGAATATAACGAGAAATTCAAGACCTATTTCGGCATTGATCTGTAGTATGAAAGGGATAAAAGATCGACTGGGCGCTGTTCGCGCGGAAATGGCCGCAGTCAATTTGGATGCATTTTTGATCCCGAGAGCGGACGAGTACCTGGGGGAGTATGTTCCGGAACACAACGAGAGGCTGCGATGGATCAGCGGCTTTACCGGTTCTGCGGGTGTCGTGATTGTTCTAAAAGAACACGCCGTTATTTTCGTGGATGGCCGTTATACTATCCAGGTTCAACGGCAGGTGCCTGCTAAGCTGTTCGATTTCCATCATTTAATAGAAAAGCCTCCGCTTAAATGGTTGAGCAAAACGCTAGAGCAAGGAGCGCGAGTGGGCTTCGATTCGCGCCTCCATCCCTATTCCTTTTATAAATCCGCAAGCGCCTTATTGGCATCATCGAATATGGAGCTGGTGGAAGTTGACAGCAATCCCATAGATAACCAGTGGATCGACCGCCCTTCTCCCGAACCCCGACTTGCCATACTGCTGGGAGAAGAATTTAGCGGTGAGCACAGCAGCAGCAAGCGACAACGAATCGGAACCATAATTGAAGATAGCGGTAGCGATGTTGCGCTAATCACACAACTGGATTCCATCGCCTGGTTACTCAATATTCGTGGCAGCGACGTACCACACTTGCCTGTCTTACTTGGCTTCGCCATCCTGAACAAAAACGGCGAGATGACTTTCTTTACCGACGCAAGAAAAATTCCCAATGATCTTCACCAACATGTAGGTGAAGGGGTGGCTATCCAGGATGAATCAAAGGTTGTTGAAGCGCTTCGTTCATTGGGTAATGAGTCCATGAAAGTGCTCGCGGATGAAGCCACGGTAAATGCATTCTCAGTGCTGCGTTGTATCGAATATGGCTGCGAGATAATTGCCGGGAAAGACCCGGTACTTGTACCCAAGGCTCAGAAAAACTCCACTGAACTGGCCGGTATGCGCAACTGCCACCTACGCGACGGTTCGGCCGTTTCCCGTTACCTCGCCTGGATCGAACGTGAGGTGTCAGCTGGAAATTTGCACGATGAGGGTACGCTGGCAGATAAACTGGAGTCCTTTCGCCGGGAACTGTCCCATATCCATGACCTTTCTTTTGACACCATTTCCGCGGCAGGTGCCAATGGCGCTATGTGCCACTACCATCATACGAACGGCACACCCGCAAAACTGGAAATGCATTCTCTCTATCTCGTTGATTCAGGCGGCCAGTACTCCGATGGCACCACTGATGTCACCCGCACCGTCGCGATCGGAGAGCCCAGCGACGAACACAGGCACATGTTTACCCTGGTGTTAAAGGGTCATATTGCCCTGGCGACCTGCGTATTCCCAATCGGAACAACCGGCGTGCAACTGGACGTGTTGGCAAGGCAGTTCCTGTGGCAGGAAGGTCTCGACTATGACCACGGCACCGGGCACGGGGTAGGCAGCTTCCTTAGCGTTCATGAAGGGCCCATTAGAATAGGCAAAGCCTCAGTGCCCATGGCAGAGCTGCTGCCCGGCATGGTGCTCTCCAATGAGCCCGGCTACTACAAGGAAGACTGTTATGGCATTCGCTGCGAAAACCTGATGATTGTCGTTGCTCGAGGCGATTCAATGCTGGCATTCGAGACAATTACGTTCGCCCCGTTTGATCTGCGATTAGTGGATATGGACCTGATGACTCAAGCTGAGATCAGTTGGCTAGATCAGTACCATATCGACGTACGGGAGAAACTGTCACCCATGTTAAAGGGTGACGATCTGCAATGGCTTGAACGTTCGACCCGGGTCATCTAGTCAATGAGCGAACGGAAACTCACAAGGCTCGATGCGCTGGCGCAACTCACGGCACCCGGACAGGCCTACGAACTTGAAGAAGTAGATGTGTACGGCCACGCCTGTCGTGCGTTCAAGAATGCACCAGCAACTCTTCGGGAGCTGTACTCTGAAAATCGCAGCGATGTGACATTTTTCGTTTATGAAGATGAACGCTATACCTATGAAGAGGTCTACCAACGATCCTGCCAGATCGCGAAACTACTGGTGGACGATTATGGGATAAAGAAAGGAGATCGGGTTTCGATTTCGATGCGAAACTATCCTGAATGGGTAATGGCATTCAATGCCATTACTTCAATCGGTGCCATCGCGGTGGCAATGAACTCGCTGTGGTTGACCGGGGAAATGGAATACGGCCTGGACAATAGTGGCTCATGTGTATTGTTTGCAGACCAGGAACGGGTGGACCGGGTGCTGCCTATCTATCATCAATTGGAAATCAAGGTCATTGCGGTTCGCACGAACAAGCCATTGCCGGATGACATTCCCCGGTTGGAGGATCTGCTTAACAAGATGCCACCCTGCGAGATGCCACCAGTACAGATAGATCCGAACGACGATGTAACAATACTCTACACCTCGGGCTCCACAGGCAACCCAAAAGGGGTCGTTTCCAGTCACCTGAATATTATTAATGCATTACTCTCCTGGGAGCTGGACGGCCAGGCCGCTATGTTGGCAATGAATCTTGAGCCGCAACCTCTGGAATACCCCCCTACAACCTTGTTGGCAGTACCACTGTTTCATGCGACTGGATCCCATGCCGTATTATTAAACTCCTACCGCTCACAAAGACGAATCGTGTCTATGTATCGATGGGATGCAAGACTGGCTGCCGGGCTTATCGAAGAAGAGCGAATAACATCCTTCATCGCGCCCGCGGCAATGACGGGTGATCTGGTAGAAGTAGCGCGAAAAACCAACCGTGACTTGAGTTCGCTTGCAACCGTCGGTGGCGGTGGTGCTCCCCGGGCCCCGGAGCAGGTGAAAGGTATCGCCAATACCTTCAGCAAAGCGATGCCTGGTACCGGCTGGGGAATGACGGAAACCAACGCCATCGGCACCGGCATTGGCGGCGACGACTACCTCAATCATCCCGGCAGCTCCGGGCGCTGCTCTGCCATATTGGACCTTGCGACATTTGATGAAGAAGGTAATGAACTTCCCCAGGGAGAGCGCGGCGAACTGCGTGTACGCGGAACATCAGTCATCCAGGGCTACTGGAGGCGGCCCGAAGCCAACACGGAAGCTTTCGTCGACGGCTGGCTCAAAACCGGCGATGTCGGCTATATCGACGACGAGGGGTATTTGTATATCGTGGATCGCATCAAGGATCTGGTGATTCGTGGTGGCGAGAATATCGGCTGCGCTGAAGTGGAAGCCGCATTGCTTGAGCATGAGGCCATTCTCGAAGCTACAGTGTACGCGGTACCCGACGAGCGATTGGGAGAAGAAGTCGGTACCACAGTTTATTCCCCGTCTGCCATTGACGTTGATGATTTAAACGCATTCCTTAACGCGCGAGTGGCGAGGTTCAAGATCCCGCGTTATTTCAAAATCATTACCGAACCCCTGCCGAGAATTGCATCCGGAAAAATTAACAAACGTGAGCTACGTGAACTGGCAGTGAGAGAAATCCGGGACGGGAAAGCCTAGTGCAGGAAGTTGGAATGAAACTGAATTAGTTTCTTTACTTTGATCTGCTACTCACTGCCCGTGCCCAGCCGGTCCTTCCAGAAAAACGATAAACTTGAGCGCCTAGCTTATTCCAATGGCAGGGTTTATTCTTCAAGGCCTAGTCGAGGTGTTCGTGAATAGGCCAAAACAATGTCAGTCGCATGGAAGCGAACGGGAAGAAATTCTATCGCTAGTTCAGAAGACTAAATCTGTGATCGTTTCTCGAATCAGACCCATCCCTGAGACTCATGCTCCACTCACCACGCGCCAGAAGGAAGTACTTAGCCTGGTCATCCTCGGCAAGAATAATTCTGAGATTGCTGATGAACTGTTTATCAGCCTCAATACTGTCACACGCCACATGACCAATATTTTCGCCAAGACGAAAACGTGTAATCGAGTCGAACTCACAGTGTATGCCCTCAAGTACAAACTGATTTAGGAAGTCCACCATGGTCCTTGCGTCCGAAATCTCGTTGTATGAACGCCTTGGTGGATACGACGCCATCGCAGAATTTGTTGATGAACTGTTGTCGCGATTACAAAACGACCCGGAGCTAGGTGTCTATTGGAAAGGCCATTCGAGGACCAGTCTGCGAACCGAGCGCCAACTGACTGTTGATTATCTGTGTGAGATATCTGGTGGTCCGGTTTACTATCGAGGGCGTGACATGAAGGAAGCTCACGATGGCCTCGATATCAGTGAACGCGACTGGGGTATCTTTATCAAACATTTCGAAGATTGCCTGGATTCCCTAGATATTCATGGGAAGGATCGGGATGACTGCATGACGATTGTCGAAGGCATCGAGAACGTCATTGCCGAGAACCGATAAATCCAGAGAAAATCCCAGAACTCTGGGATACCTGAATTGAAACTCCTCTTCTATAGTAAGAAGGTCTTCGTGCCTTAGCGAAGATTCTATCCATGAGCAAGGAGGAGATTATGTCCAATTCGTCAGAAGCATCTTTGTATGAACGTCTTGGAGGATATGACGCTATTGCCGCGATCACGGATGAATTCCGCGATCGCCTGATGAACGATCCAAAGATCGGCTATTATTGGGCTGCCGACAGCCTCGATACAAAGCGGCGGGACCGTCAACTGACCGTGGATTTCCTGTGCGAAGCGGCTGGCGGCCCTACTTTCTATACAGGCCGCAATATGCAGACGTCACATGT
Organism: Gammaproteobacteria bacterium; assembly: GCA_027292925.1. Taxonomy (GTDB): domain Bacteria; phylum Pseudomonadota; class Gammaproteobacteria; order Pseudomonadales; family Azotimanducaceae. The sequence goes on along the minus strand of JAPUGI010000236.1, from coordinate 956 downwards.
TGGTCTTGGAATTACTGATAGTGAATACGACCTGTTAATGGAACATTGTATCGGGACGCTCGAGAAACTCGAGGTTGCTGAGGCCGAAAAGGCAGATGTGTGTGCATTTATTAATAGCCTCAGGGATGAAATTATAGAGAAACAGTAGGCTACTCTGCTGAAGTGAACACGACGACCTAAACACACGTTGGGGTTCTGACGCAGTTGATGGGTCAGATATAGTAGTGGGTATGTATCCTTCGCGTCGTAAGTGCTGGTCCAACACCAATCTGCTAATCCAGTAAAAAGCGCAGCTTACTGCCCTATACCAGCCAAAAATACACCTTTGAACGTCACATAGCAGGGGGAACTATCGGCCAACTATAGCGATCGACTGCTAAAGAAAGCGCCGATCGTTAGGAGCTTCGCAATGGGGGGCTGGTTGGTGTTGGGATTTGATGCGGTTACGGATGCGCTCAAAGATTCACGCTTAAGCTCCGATTTACGCAAAAGTCCTAGTACCAGTGACGTAAACCGCATGTTGTCCGGCATCACGAGGCTCAACCCTGTCTCTGTCCGGCCAGAAGCAGCGAAATTGCCGTAGCTGCGTACACAAAGTAGTATCAATGAAAATTCGGTTAACGTTAGCGGCACAGCATTTGGAAGTTGGATATAACCGCGGAAATATCAGCGCGCTCGAGGTAGACCTTGGGAGTGGATTCTTATCCCCCGGAGGTCCGGCGTCTATGGACTGGATGATGAAGGGCGCCGATTTTTCAGATTGCACCATGCTAGACTTTGGATGTGGCTCGGGTGGACCTGCTTGCCTTTTGGCGTCGAGATTTGGTGCACACCGAGTCGTCGGAATTGATGTCGGCGCCTACCTAGTCGAGCTGGCATGCAATGCCGCAGAGCAACAGCGTCTATCAGACAAGATTTCATTCCAACAAGTACCCGGTAACCAGCTTCCATTTGGA